>JAGXKX010000004.1 GCA_018335015.1 Candidatus Bipolaricaulota bacterium | reverse complement strand
CGGTTGATCTTTCGCCAGTGCTTTTCGGTTACGGCGTCAACTTTCAACGAAACCCAATCCGCTTTTGCGAGGTCAGATTTTACTGAATCGTCCCATATCAGGGAGGCGTTGCTTATTACGGCAGTGTCAATTCCAAGAGTAGATACTAAGTCTATTTGTTCTCCAAGTTTCTCTTCCAGCGTCGGTTCGCCGTCGGGAACGAAGCTCAGGTAGTCTATCCGTACTTCATTGTCTCGGGTCTCCTGGACTTTACGTTTGACTTCCTTTTTTATTTCTAATGGATCGTAAAAGTTCTTTCGCTTCGATTGAAGGTCCAGGGTGGTTCCCAGCTGACAGTATATGCAGGAATAGGTACAATTTTTTGCGGGTATGTTATTTATCCCCAGGCTCCGACCGAGTCTGCGTGAGGGTACCGGACCGAAAGCTTTCATTGATGGCCCTCAAATCACTGTTTGTCTTCTTTATCCCTCGACTCTTCGTCCTTATTTAGTATCTCTTCTATCCTGTTTAACCTTTCCAGGCTGCGGTCGAGCTTGAAGGTTAATTCCGGAGTGAATCTGGGATTTAATTGATGGGCAATGTTGGTTCGGAAGAACCCCTCTTTGTCGTTGAATTTCTCCAGGGATTTTTCCTTTTTTTCTTTGTCGCCTATGACGTCTACGTAAACGTCAGCGTATTTGAAGTCATCGCTCAGCTCCACGTCCGTTACAGTGGCGAACTCGAACGCACTGTCCCTGGTATCCTTCTCGATAATCTTTGCCAGGGCCCGCTTGAATTTTTCTTCTTTTCTCCTCTTGGCTTTGCTTCCCATTACATGACCTCTGTGGTCTGTCTTTCTATTTGTAGGTTTTTCACTTTGGCCGCCTCGTCGGCGATCTTAGCCATCTTTTTATGATTTAGATCGCTGCTTTTAGCTATGTGAGCGAATCCGAGAGTGGCCGTCCTCGGGTCGTTCTCCCCGTCCAGTTCGTTTATCGATATATTGTAGTTATTGCGTATTCTGTGAATGAAAGGTTGAATAATCGACCGCTTTTCTTTGAGGGAGTTCGCTCCAGGGATGATAAATTTGACTTTTAGGACCCCGATACTCATCTCGATCCCCGATAATATATCAGTTTAGAAGGCCTCAACCCTCTTTTTGGTAAGAGCTTCTAGCGTGTCCCCTTCTTCGAAACCTTCGAAGTCCTCGATCGAAATACCGCATTCGTAATCTTCGCCGACTTCTTTGACGTCTTCTTTGAACCTTTTCAGGCTATCTATCTGACCTTCGTGAACTAGCTCCCCGTCCCGCCAGACTTTGATCAGGGACTTGTTAGTAACTTTACCTGAATCAACGTAACAGCCGGCAACCTGGCCAGAGCCAGTTATCTCGAAGACCTCTCGGACCTCGATTTCGCCGATCTTGACCTCTTCGTACTGTGGTCCTTTTACTTCACCGATTGCCCGTTTGACGCTATCGACAAGATCGTAGATTATGTTGTAAGTCTCGACCGGAATATCCAGCTGGTCTGATTGCTCTTCCGCTTTCGTTCTTATCTTGACGCCGAACCCTACGACGGCGGAATAGTTTTCCGAGGACGAAGCGAGCATGATATCGCTTTCGGAAATGTCGCCCACTCCCTCGTGGAGAACTTCTATTTCGATATCCTCTACCTCTATCTCGTCCAGTTCCTTTTTAACTGCGTCCAGAGAGCCGCGTGAGCTGGCTTTGATTACGAGGTCGAGGTTGTCTTTTTCTGCCTGAGCAAAGAGGTCCTCTACGGAAGGTTTGGCTTTCCGACTTTGAATTTTCTCTTCTTCTTTCCTTTCCTGAGCTATCTCTTTAGCTTTACCGAGATCGTCAAACCTTTCGATACTCGCCCCGGCTGGAGGCACGTCCTTTAGCCCCATAATTTCCACGGGTTTGCTCGGTCCGGCTTCGTCTATTTGTCCGGACTCGTCGGAGAGTGATTTTACCCTGCCGTACGTGTTTCCCACCAGGAGCGCGTCTCTGGGTCGAAGAGTTCCCTCCTGAATAATCGCCGTTGCCAGAGGACCCATGCGCGAATCGAGATGACTCTCTACGATAAAGCCCTTTAATTCTCCTTCGGGATCGCCGGTAGGGTTTTCCATTTCTGAAACGAGACTTATCATATCCAGCAGCTCTTCCATGTTTTCTCCCGTGAGCGCGGAAAGCTGGACCATAATAGTGTCGCCACCCCATTCGTCAGGGGTGAAGCCCTCCCGGGCGAGCTGGTTCATCGTTTCCTGGGGATTGGCGTTGTTCTTGTCTATCTTGTTGATAGCTACGATCATGGGTATGTCCGCGGCTTCTATATGGGCGATTGCTTCATTCGTCTGTTCCATTATTCCGTCATCAGCTGCTACGACCAGAATGGCTATATCCGTAGCCTGGGCGCCACGGGACCTCATGGAGGTAAATGCTTTATGGCCCGGGGTATCGACAAATGTAAATTTATTTCCTTCCCAGTCTATCTGGTAGGCACCTATGGACTGAGTTATCCCGCCTTCTTCCTTATTTGCCACCCGGGCTTCTCTTATCGTGTCAAGCAAGGTAGTCTTCCCGTGGTCTATGTGCCCCAGTACCGAAACGACTGCGGGTCGGGGAGGAGCTTCCTCTACCTCCTCCTCTTTTTCTTCCGCTTCTTCGGGTACTTCCTCTTCTCCTTTTTCCTCTGTAATTTCCTCGGCTTCCTCTTCCAGTTCACCTTCCTCTTCCTCGTAAAGGTCGAGAATAAGGTTATATTCCTCGTCGTCCACGGTATTTAAGGGTGTCATATCTCCCATCCCAAGCTCCTCGAGGATCCCCAGCATTTCTTTAGACTCCAGTCCTAGCTCGTCGGCGATTTCGTAAATCCTGTGCTTTGACACTAAATTATCCCTCCAAACTCGCTACTCAAGTTAAAATACTCCTCTTAAGTCAACCATTCGGTCTTATCCCTCTAAACAAATTGTAAATTAATCAGATTGTACTAATAATTGTAACCTCCCCGGGGCCGAATTCTCACCCCGGTTTCGGCTTGACTTTATAAAATAAAAGACGCCGGCCATATTATCTGATCTATTGCTTTGGGCATTACTTAGAACCATCCGGGTCGTCGTCGCGGTGGCTCGTGTAAAATTAAACTGAATAAACCAAGCCTCGACTTCGTGTTAAAGTTTAACCCCATAAATACTACTGAATTCAATTATAACTGAGCTTAGTATAAGATTTGCCGGGTTAATATCCAACCTTAATCGGGAAATTATTCCCTTAACCGTCCTAACAAATCCTTGGTACAGGGTCTCCCAGCGGGGCTTCCAGGAACCTCCTCCCCCCGATTTCCGTTTCCATAATTACTTTGCCGGGTCGTTCCTGGTTTATCTCTCCGATGATCCGAGCGTTCCGGCCGAGTGGGTGGCCACGCAAACCTTCCACGATTTCTCGAGCCGTTTCCGCCCGGGCGGTTATTATTGCTTTGCCTTCGTTTGCGACTTCGTAAGGACTTATTCCAATTAACTCGGCAATACCTGATACGGCTTCCCTGACGGAAACTAATTCCTCTTTTATCGTTAGCCCTAGATTGCTTTTTTGAGCCATTTCGTTCAGGGCGGCTGCGATTCCTCCCCTCGTCGGGTCCTTCATGGCAGTTATATCACCGGATTCACTGGCACTTCTGAGGAGACTATTCAGCGGGGCGATATCGGATTTCAGCTCCGTTTTAAAACTGAGTCCTTCGCGGTACTGCATCAGCGCCATGCCGTGGTCGCCGATCGTTCCGGTAAGAATCACCTTGTCTCCCGGGTTCATTCCTGCATCGGAGATGGGCTTATCTGCCAGTCCGATTCCCGCTGTGTTTATTGCCAGACCGTCCATATCGCCTTTCTCCAGTACTTTGGTGTCCCCGGTAATAATCGGAATCCCCGATTCGGCGGACGTTTCTTCCATAGATGCCATGACCCGATCGAGTTTCTTGATCGGGAACCCTTCCTCCACGATAAGGCTGGAGGTAAGAGCTATCGGATCCGCTCCCATTACCGCAAGGTCGTTGACCGTTCCACAGACCGCGAGTTTCCCGATATCTCCACCGGGGAAAAATAGCGGTTTTACGACGTGGCTGTCCGTCGTCAGCACGAGAGTCCCTTCTCCCGGCAAATCTATCGTGGCCCCGTCGTCCAGTTGGTCGAGTCCGATCTCCCCGGCACTCTTTCGGGTGAAAGTATTTAACACGTGCTTCTCCAGTAACTCACCCATAGCCCGGCCCCCGGCGCCGTGAGTTAGCTGAACCGTTTCTTCTTCCGGGTTATTCATAGCTTGGGTCTGCCCCCGTATCGATACCAGATATTACACATCGCTTCCTCTCCGACCATGCAGGGTCCGTAAGGACTACTCGGGGTACATTTCTCCTTGAATAGCTCACACTCTCCCGGTGTAGCCCGAGCGGTAATTACCTGGGGGCATAGACAGTTTGGGGGCTCTTCTATCCCTTCTTCGGGTTCGACCTCGAACCTATTGAGGGCGTTCCACTCTTCGTAATTCCGGTTTAGCGTCAGGCCCGAGTTCGGAATAGTGCCAATCCCCCGCCAGGTAGCATCCGTTTCTTTAAAGACCTCTTTTATCAACTTCTTGGATTTTGGATTCCCTTCGTAGTCTACTGCTCTGTTATACCCGTTTTCCGCCTTTGGATCGCTATTCGATATCTGGTTCATTATTAGCGCCAGAGCGTATAGTATGTCCAGTGGCTCGAAGCCTCCGACTACTATTGGTACCCCGTATTCTTCGGCCAGGCTCTCGTAAGGCCGGACGCCGATAATGGTCGAAACGTGACCGGGCGCGATAAAACCGTCTATGTCGTTATCCGGCAGCTCGAGCAAGCTCTTCATTGCCGGGGGAATCAGCTTGTTGCTCGGGAGGATACTGAAATTTTCTGGGGGGTCGTCTTTTAGAATTGCTGCCGTCATGGGCGTCGTCGTTTCGAACCCGACGCCTAAAAATACGACCTGTTTTTCGGTATTTTCGGCAATTTTTGCGCCTTCGCTTACGCTGTAGACTAGCCTAACGTCGGCTCCCTCGGACTTTAGTTCGTTTAGCGATTTGGCAGTTCCCGGAACGTTCATCATATCCCCGAATGCGGTTATTATCGCCCCCCTCTCCGCAAGCTTTAACGCGGCGTCCAGGTCCGAAGTCGGGGTAACGCAGACCGGGCATCCGGGTCCTTCTCTAATGTCTATCCGATCGGGGAGCAAACTGCGAAGACCGTTTTCGGTAATCGCCACTTCGTGCGTGCCACAAACGTGAACTATCTTTATCCGCCGGTCCGGGACCCGTCGGTTTATAAGCTGGACCAGTTCGTCGGCCCGTTCCCTGTCTTTGAACTTAAACTTCACGTTCTTCCTCCAGCTGCTTGTTCGTTTCTATCAATTCGTCGAACAGGGACAGGGTTTCCTGGGCTTCTTCGGGAGAGAGTTTCTGGATGGCAAAACCAGTGTGGACTAAAAGGTAATCGCCCTCGGCAACGTCTTCGCTCAAGGTATCGAGCCTGACCTCTTGTTCTACCCCCCCGACGTCAACTGTAGCGCGTTCATCCTCGACAGCAAGTACTTCACCGGGTATCGCAAGACACATAGGGTTAAGTATTACCTCCCTTTCCTGTTTCATTTGAATGGTAAATTATTCACAAGATGTATTCCAGTGGTAACTGGCCTGAGAGCGAACCAGAGGAAGGTTTGCACAATAATCCCATCCCCGCCATACTTTTCGGGGTGATCCAATATGTTTCTTTTCGGCAAAGAACTTGAGGGTTACGTAGATGGAATTATTCACGAAGAAACTCAACTGGCGAATACCGGAATCGATTTGACAGTCGACAGTGTAAGAAAACCGACCTCCCCTACCGACCTTGATTTTGGGGGAAGCGAGGAGAAGTTGGGGGATCTCGATCCGGTGGAGCCCGCAAAGAGATCACCCGAAGACGACTACGGCTGGTGGAACCTGGAGGGCGGGATTTATATAATTGAGTTCAACGAGGAGATTAACGTTTCAGAAGGTCTTGGACTCGTGGTACCTCTGAATAGGATGACTTCGGGAGGATCGTTCCATCCTCCTTTAATCTTCCAGGGAGATTTGAGGGAAAGCCCCGTTCTGCACGTCAGCTCTTCGGGTTTGAATATCAAGGAAAACGCCAGGATAAGCAGGTTAATGGTCTGGACCTAGATTGATAAAGGTTGGAAAGTACTCAGTTCTTTCACCACTATTCGGAAGCAAGGTGAAGGTCAGGAGGAATCACCATATTTTTTAGTTCAAACCTCCTGCCTCTTAACTGGCAACTGATTTAACCTTAAAATTCTACCAGTAGGCAAAATCCGGCAGCCAAGTAAGAGGCAGGAGGCATAGGAGGACAAAGCAATGATGTACGGGGATGGTGAAAGAATTGAGAAGTAGCTACTGGATAAGACAGAGGAGTTTTAAGCCCGGAGTGGAGGTAAAGTGGGAAATTTGCAGTACTTTCTGATAGCGCTTTTCGTCTTCGTACTGGATAGGTTGAGCAAGTTTCTCGCGGGGGTCGGCTACAGGGGAGGACATCCGATATTTTTTCGAAATGGATTCTTTTCCCTCCATTACGTCAAAAACTCGGGCGGGGCGTTTGGACTTTTTCCGAGAAAAGGTTACCTATTTCTCCTGATAACGGTAATCGCGGTGGGTCTGCTGGTTTATCTTCTTTTCTTTTCGGGACTGCGACAGTCGATAACGAAACTCGGACTTGCATTTTTGCTCGGTGGATCATTGGGTAACCTGGTGGACAGGCTTATGACCGGGGCCGTGGTCGATTTTATTCAAGTCTGGAGGGCCCCCATATTTAACCTTGCCGACGTTGCAATCGTGACCGGAGCCGGTCTAGTGATATTTATGCTTGCCGGAGGTTCGAGGTTCCTTGGACAATAACTTTGCCGGTAGTCTTATAGTCTTCGAGGGGCTAGACGGTTCGGGAACGACGACCCAGGCGGGGCTGTTAGCTGACTATCTGAAAGAAAAAGGTCACGAGGTCCTTAAAGTGGAAGAGCCTGGTGGAACGTCTCTGGGCCGGAAAGTACGCGACCTCCTGCTGGAGGATCACGGAATGGATATCAGGCCCTTGAGCGAGCTCTTCCTCTACGAAGTCTCGCGGGCTCAGCTCGTGAGAGAGAAGATAATACCCGAACTGGAAAAGGGAAACGTGATTATTTCGGACCGGTTTGCCGCTTCGTCAGTTGCCTACCAGGGTCACGGCCGTGGTATACCGATTGACGTGGTTAAGAGGTTAAACGATATAGCGTTGAACGGCGTGGAACCCAACGCGACCATTTTTCTGGACATAGATCTGGAAGAACGAGAAAGGCGGGGTTCCGGGCAGAAGCCAGACCGGATCGAAAAAGAGGCCCGGGAGTTCTATAGGAGGGTTAGAGAAGGTTACCTGGAGGAAATCCGCTCGATGGATGAGGCGGTACTTATAGACGGAACCCTGCCAAAAGACGAGATCTCCCGGAGAGTGATTTCCGAACTCGAGACCGAGCTTCTATGAGGCGGTCTGGTTTGTGTGATTAGAGCCGAGAAAGTTGGTATTATGTTAAGGCGAAAACTAAAAGACATGAACGCAATTAGGAGGTAAAATAGTGACTGATCAGGAACTTGACGTGGGGACGGACAGTCCAGCCGAAGTCGACTTCAAGTGTGCCACGAAGGATTTAATTTACGGCATGGATATAGTGAAGAGGAGTATTGGGACCGGACGGGATATGCCTATACTCTCCGGGGTAAAGCTGGAAATAAGGGACGAGGAACTCAAACTTACTTCGACTGACCTGGAGATGACCACGAGGTGCACGGTCCCGATATCAAACCTTGAAGGTTCCTCTACGGTTGTTCTCAAGGGGGACGTATTGGCAAAAATAATGCAGCGCATTCCGGAGGATGGTGAAGTGAGGTTGAAGTCCGATCCGGAAGAAAACCAGAAAGTTGAACTCTCCTCGGGCCCTATTAATTTCGACTTGTTTCAATTATCAACGGAGGATTATCCGAGTGTCGAAGAATTGCCGGAGGAACCCGTAGCAAAAATTAACGTCGACGAATTAAAGAACGCGATAAAACAGACCACGTTTGCCGCGCTGAAGGCCAAAGAGACGACCAGACTGTCGTTGACCGGGGTAAAGACGATATTTGAAGAGGACCAGCTAAAGATGATCGCCACCAACGGCTACAGGATGTCGGTCAAAACGATACCCCTTTCGGAGGTAGAGGAGCGGACGGATCTTCTTATAGAGTCCGGCGCACTGACTGAGCTGGATAGGATCCTATCCGGAACGGAGTCCGAAGAAGTTTCTGTCTACGCCTCGAAGTCGGAAGTGTTCTTCGTCTCCGACGACGTCGTTTTTTCCGACAAGCTCATAATGGAACAGTTCCCGGAATACGAAGCGGTTATACCGGAGGACAACGAACTACCGCTCAAGCTCGATAGGAACAGGACTCTGGAAACGCTCGCCCGGGCCGAAATCACTGCCTCAGAGGAATCGGGAGCGGTCGAGCTCAGGGCTGAAGAGGGGTCGGACGGTCTGACGATGTATTCTTCGTCCCCCGAAAAGGGCGAACTGGAAGAGGTTGTCGAGCTGATTGAGCCCAGTCAAGGGGATGTAGAAATTTCCTTTAAGGCAGAATTTTTGATAGACGCATTGCGCCGGATGAGCACCGACGAAGTGGTACTCTGGTTACGTGATTCGGAGACCGCCGGATTACTGGAACCGGCAAAGGGTGAAGGAGACTTCCTTTACGTCTGTATGCCGATATCGGCCGAACGGTAAGCGAAACTCAGTTCTTTTCCCACTGTCGTACATAGTTGACTGCTCTCCCCCACTTACCTGACTGCCGGATTTCGTCTACTGGTAAGTTTTAAAGGTTAAATCAGTTGTCAGGTAAGTGGGGGAGAGCTTGAGAAGCCGGACTACCCGATCGTCGATCTTACGATGTTAGCCCCGGACCGCAGCGCTTCGTCGATCTGGTCCTTTTTCGGGCCTCCTCCCTGGGCAAAGTTGGCCGAGCCGCCGCCTCCTCCGCCAAGAACTGCCGAAGCTTCCCTGACGATTTCTCCCGCGTCCAGCACGTCAGTGAGGGATTTCGTTACCTTGCAGACTATCGAGGCGCTGTCCTCCTCGGTCGTGCCTAAAATAACTACTCCGTCGACTTCCTTTTCGACGTGGTCGGCTAACCGTTTTAGGTCCGACCCGTCGACCTCGGGCCGAGCGGAAACCAGCCTGACTCCGTCGAGAGTCTCCGCTTCTTCGAGAACCTGATCTTTTACCGTGGACAGTAACCTCTCGGTTTTTCTCTCCAACTCGTTCCTCAGTGTTTCCTGCTGGGATAATATCGATTCGAACCGCTTTACGATCCCGGACTTTCCGGAACCGGCCAGTTCGGCCAGCCTTTCGAGCCGGTCGCGCTGGCTCCTGAATTCGGAGAGGAAATTCTCACCGGTAACGGCTCTTATCCGTCGAATGCCCGAGGCGATAGTTTCGATCGACTGAATCGCAAAGCCACCTATCTCCCCCGTTCGGCTTACGTGGGTTCCTCCGCAGAGCTCCTTGCTGAAACCCTCTACCGTTATCGTCCTTAGTTTCTCCTTTCCCCGGTATTCCTCTTCGAAGTGGGCGGCCGCCCCGAGTTCTTTAGCCTTCTCGACGCTATCCACCCAGTTCTTGGACACCGGTCTATCGGAGAGCACAACATCGTTTACCAGGTTTTCGATTTCCCGCTGCTCTTCTTCGGTAGGGATTTCGAAGTGGTTGAAGTCGAATCTCAACTCCTCGGGTGCCACTTTCGAACCGGACTGGACTACGTGAGGCCCCAGTACTTGCTGGAGAGCCTGGTGGAGCAGGTGAGTGCCCGTGTGGTTTCGCTCCGTACTCCTCCTTTTCCTCGTTTCTATCCTTGCTTCAATATTATCATCAACCTTTAGTCTGCCCGTTTCCATTTCCAGCCGATGGTAGTAAATACCTTTTCTTTCCACTACTTTGTGGACGGCAGCTCTGGAGTCCTCGGCCTCCAGCGTGCCCACGTCACTCACCTGCCCTCCAGCTTCGGCGTAGAACGGGGTTCTGTCCAGTACCGCCACACCTTCCTCCCCTTCCGAAAGCCGGTCGGTTTTTTCTCCGTCGCCTATAAGAGCAAGGACCTGCGCTTTTAGGCAGTCCTTTTCGTAGCCAACGAATTCAGTCTCCGGGACGTCGGCGACCTCGTGCAGCCCTTCAGCATCTTCCTGCTCGCTTCTCGATCTCGACCTCTGCTTGGCCATTTCCTGCTCGAACCCTTCTTCGTCGACTTCCAGGTTCTCCTCGTTCGCCAGTTCTTTCAGGAACGATAGCGGTAGACCGTGCGTATCGTATAGCCGAAAGGCGTCCTCGCCGGGAATTACCTTCTTTTCTTCTTCTCTTAAGTCGGAAGCCAGCCGGTAAAATAGCTGTTCTCCTTCGTTGAGGGTATTTCTGTAGCTTCCTTCTTCGTGGTCAATTACGTTCTCTATCAGGTCCTTGCGATCGACGAGTTCAGGGTAAGTTCCTCCCATTGTATCGTAAATCGGGGGCAGGGCCGAAGTCAAAAACGTTTCCTTCATTCCGAGCCTATCCCCTGCCTGAACGGCACGCCGAATAATCCGGCGCAGCACGTAGCCCCTGCCTTCGTTGGCGGGAATCACGCCCTCGGATATCAGAAAGGCCGCGCCTCGTAAGTGGTCGCCGATTCTATGGACGTAGCTGGTTTTTTCGGGTGAGTAGTCGTTGAGACCAATTATCTCCTTTAATTCCTCGATTAACGGACGGAACACGTCTATTTCGAAATCGGAATCCACTCCCTGGAGAACCGCGGCTACCCTTTCTAATCCCATTCCAGTATCAATATTCTGTCGCTCCAGCTCTTCTACTTCCCCCTGTCTATTCATCTGGTAGCCGGTGAAGACCAGGTTCCATAGTTCGTTGAACCTGTTACAGTCACAGGCTACCCCCTCGCAGTCCGGGCCACAGCTGTATTCCTCGCCCGCGTCGTAAAATATCTCGGAGTCGGGCCCGCAGGGTCCGGAATCGCCCACCGGCCCCCACCAGTTTTCGTCCTTGCCCAGCCTGGCTATCTTCCGCTCCGGGACGCCTATTTCGTCGCGCCAGACGGCGTAGGCTTCGTCGTCCGTCTCGTAAACGGAGACCCAGAGGTTTTCCTTCTCAAACGAGAGGACCGCGGTGACGAATTCCCAGGCAAGTTCGATAGCTCCTCTCTTGAAGTAATCACCAAAGGAGAAGTTCCCGAGCATTTCGAAGAAGGTATGGTGGTACCAGGTTTCGCCGACACGCTCGATATCGTTAGCCCGGAAGCACTTCTGACATGTGGTAACCCGGGTTTCCTCCGGCTCCCTTTTGCCCCAGAAGATATCTTTGAACTGCACCATACCTGCCGAAGTAAAAAGCATGGAAGGATCGTCGGGAATCAGCCCTGACCCCTCCTTTCTCCGGTGATCTCTTTCCTCGAAATATCGCAGGTACGCTTCTCTAAGTTCGTCCGTCGTCCACTCCATAACCTAACCTTTGTCGATTTGTAATTTGTGAAGCACGGGACCCGTCAGCAATTTGGGATAGAAGTCGGTCGATTTCTGAGGCATCTTTTCTCCCCTGTCAGCAACTTCTTTAACCTGGTCTATTCTCGTCGGATTCATGATGAAGGCGCCCTGATATCTTCCCTCTTTGAGCATGTCTAGAGCTTTCTCTCGACCCCTGACGTATTCCAGGTTTCGTTTTTCTTCCAGTGCTTCTTCGTCAATTCCCAGATAGTTTTCGAGGACGAGCTTGTGGAGAATAGCGACGTCAAGACCCCGCCAGGATTCCGACTTGTCCGGAAGCAGTTCGGCCATAATGGATTCGTCGCGAAGGGTAAGGCTCCAGTAGGCTTTGTCGTCTTTTGCCCTGTAACCGAAGGTGTGTTTTTCTCCTCTGTCCGCGTCCAGCTTCTCCAGCAGGTCCTCTCTTTCGTCGTATCGGGTGATGGAGAAGTGTTTCCTTGCTTTGTCAAGCACGCCGTGAGGTCTGAAGTTCTTGAGGTCGTGGAGCAGTCTGTGGGTCGCCAGTATGCTCAGGCCGGGATCGTCAACGTTTACGAAAGTCATCATTCTGGTATCGAAACCGCCACTTTCGGGCGATTCCCAGCCCTTTTCCCTGCACTCGTTTCTGTAGTTCAGGGCGGTTTCGTACCTGTGGTGGCCGTCAGCTATGTAAAGGCTTTTATCCTTCATCTCTTCCTTGATTTGCTCCTTTATTTCCTCGTCGGTTAGTTTCCAGATCTGGTGTGTGTTCCTGTATTTATCCTTGACTTCCAGGACGGACTTTTCTCCCTTTGCCCGGTTCATTACATCCGTTACCTCGTTTTCGGGGTCGGAATAGAGCATGAATATCTGGCCAAAGTTGGCTTCCGTCGCCCTGAGCAGCCGGAGCCTGTCGGCTTTGGGTCCGGACATCGTTTCTTCGTGTGCTTTGACCCCTTCTCCTTCTTCAATTTTTCCTAGTCCAATAAAGCCTTTTCGAACTTTCTTTTCGCCCTCGGCTTCGTATTTCTGATAGTAGGCGTAGAAGGCCGGTTGCTCGTCTCTCTGCAGGACGCCTTCGTCAACCCAGTCCTGAAGGTTCTTTGCGGCCCGCTCGTACCTGTCTTCTCCCTCGTCTTTCGCCCTGCTTAGAATTATTCTGACTATGTTGTAGAGACTCTCGTTGGCCAGGTCTTCTCGCTCTTCTTCGTCGATCTTATCGTACGGTGGGCTAACTACGCGGTTTACGTCGCCCACTTTTTCCGGATTGTATCGGTATCCCTGAAAAGGATAGACTTCAGCCATCTGTTATTCCTCCTTGTCGAAAAAATCAATTAGTTCGTCTGCAGCCTGCGTTCCGACCCTTGTCTGGGCCTCCGCTGTGGAAGCACCCAGGTGGGGCGTCAGTGAGAGGTTCTCAAATGACAGCAGTTCCTCGTCCTCGGGGGGCTCTTCCGTGAATACGTCGAGAGCGGCCCCGGCGATCCAGTCGTTGCTCAACGCCTGTTTTAGCGCTTTTTCGTCCACCACTCCTCCACGAGCGCAGTTTATCAGGTAGGCAGAATCCTTCATTTTCTTCAACTCCGGTTCGGCGATCGTCGCCCCTTCCGATTCGATAAACGGTATGTGTAGAGTTAGGTAGTCGGAATCGCTTAGCAATCGATCCAGGTTAACCATCTCTACACCTTCTACCGGGGACTCCTCGACGAATTTGTCGTAAGCTATTGCTTCCATGCCAAGCGCCATCCCTTTCTCCGCGACCAGACTGCCGATCCTCCCGACCCCTATTATACCCAGGGTTTTTCCGGCAAGTTCCGTGCCGTACAGGTCGCTCTTTATCCACTTTTGCTTCTTCAGGGACGCCGTTCCGCGCGGTATCTCACGGGCAAGGGAGAACATGTGACCCAGAGCCAGCTCCGCTACTGAATTTGAGCTGGCTGCCGGAGTGTTTTGGACCTCGATACCGAGCTCGTCCGCTCGATCGAGGTCGATGTTGTCCAGTCCCACGCCCGCTCTGACGATGATCTTCAGCCCCTCAGCTGCGTCCAGGATGGAAGCCCGTAGTTTGGTCCCGGATCGAACCACGATCCCCTCGTATTGCCCTATCTCATCTTTGAGCTCCTCGGCGGATAGGTCGTACTTGTGATCGGGCTCGAACCCCGCCCTTTCGAGTTTTTCTACCCCCTCGTCCGCTATCGGATCCGAAATTAGTAATTTAACCATTTTTACTTACCCTCCTTTTTAGAGTCCGAGGATGTCGTTTATCGTCGCCAGCAGCCCTCGGATATCCGGTTCAGAAGTGTCAGCCATGTTGGAGATTCGGAACGTTTCTTCCTTCATATCCCCGTAACCGTTAGCGATTCTGAGGTTGTGCTTTTCGATTAACTCCTGGTTCAGATCTGCAACTGAAACCCCCCTGGTATTCTTGACGCAGGTAAGTGTCTTGGACCAATAACCCTCCGCGGGGAATATGTCGAAGTACTTCTTGGCCCAGTCCTGGACGATACCTGAAAGCTTTTCGTGTCTGGCGAAACGGTTTTCAATTCCTTCCTCTTCAACTATGTATTCGAGCTGTTTCCTGAGGGCAATTATTTGCGGTATGGCCGGTGTAGTTCTCGTCTGACTTCGCTTGTGGTACTTGTGTAATAGCGGCAGGTTGAAGTAATAACTCCTGGGCTCGACTTCTTCTGCTCTTTCCAGCAGCTTGTCGCTTACCGAAGCTACTGCCAGGCCGGAAGGTAGCCCGAAGGCCTTCTGTACGCCTGCGAGGCACATGTCTATGCCCCATTCGTCTACTTTAATTTTTGCTCCAGCCATTCCGGAGACGGCGTCGACGAGGAACAGAACGTCTTCGTAATTGCTAACTACTTCACTGACTTCCTTAACCGGGTTCATCATGCCGGTTGACGTTTCGTTGAAGACCATGGTTACCGCGTCGTAGTTCCCGGTGGAAAGCTTTTCGTCAATCGCTTCGGGGGGGACGGGTTCTCCCCAATCTCGTTCGATCTCGTCGGCTGGCACCCCGTTCTTAAGCGTAATTTTATGCCATCTCCCGGAAAAAGCACCGTTGGAAACAGTAAGACATTTTTTCTTTACGCCGTTCGTTACCGCCGATTCCATGGCTCCCGTCGAGGATGAAGTGAACAGGAACACGGGATTATCCGTGTAGAGAAGTTTTTGTAACCTGGGTTGAATCTCGTCGTAAAGATCGCTGAACTCGTCGGTTCTGTGGTGAATCTGAGCCGTTGAAAGTTCCTGAAGAAGTTCGGTCCTTACTTCGGTTGGGCCGGGTGTGAATAATTTCTCGTGCATTAAAGAGCACCTCCTTTAGTTTCCATTAAGGATATTAGAACGGGTTATTCTTTGCAAAGGAATGAGTGACCAGGGAGAAACCGAGTCAATAATATTCTGCCCATCCCGGCAAGTTCCTGATTTTCCCGTAAAAACCCGATATCTCGCAATATATTTGCCTTCTCGATAAATATCCATATAATTATTGAATTGAGACTTAGGACGACCGGCAGTAGACTCAAATTGAAAATAAGGGGTTACTCGATAATGAAAGAAAGAAGAATACCCAAAGAAACGATCGATAGGTTGCCGCTATATCTACGTTGCCTGGACAAATTGATCGACCAGGGCGAAGAAAATATTTCCTCCGAAAATTTTTCAAGTAGGTTGAATCTGAATTCAGCTCAGGTTAGGAAGGACCTTTCTTATTTCGGCGATTTTGGAAAGCGAGGCGTGGGTTACGAGACGGAAAAACTCGCCTCGGAGATCAGAGAAATTCTCAACCTGGATAGGCACTGGAAGATGGCACTTGTTGGCGTGGGTAATATCGGCTCGGCTCTATTGACGTACTCCGGGTTCGACAGGCGGGTGTTTGAAGTGACAATGGCGTTCGATAGTAACCCCCAATTGATCGGAAAGGAAATCAACGGAGTCGAAGTGGAAGACGTCTCGAACCTTTCCGACAGAATTTCCGAAGTGGACGTCAAACTGGGAATAATCGCTGTGCCCGCTTCTTCCGCCCAGAAAGTCGCCGATATGTTGGTGGAAGGAGGGGTCACGGGATTGCTCAACTTTGCTCCGACCCTGCTGGATTTGCCGGAAGACGTCCAGCTCGCTCAGGTCGACATAACGAAAGAGCTGGAACAGCTCGTCTATTACCTGTAGAATCCAATCCGCCTGGGCATTCTTGTTCTTCGAATTCCCGGAGATTATCCTCCGGGGTTTTCTATTTGATCAATTAGGACTTAAATTACCGAGGTTGGAAGGAAAACGATAAAAAGGACAGTTTTCATTATTCTGATCAAAAGTTATCTCTTTTGATACCTGTAGGGTGGTAATATGTCAGAGAAACTTAGGTCACTAAAAGAAGAAGTAAAAGAAGAGCTGGATGGAATCTCCGGTGGTCTAATCGATCTAGGCAGGCAAATTTTTGACAACCCGGAACTGAAATTTGAAGAATACAGGGCGATGGAATGGTTGACTGAAGAACTGGAGGAACGAGGTTTCACAGTAGACCGAGGCTTAGGTGGAATGGATACTGCCTTCCTCGCTCGCTGTCCCAGTGGAGGGGAGGGACCTACAATTGCGTTTTTGAGCGAGTACGACGCCCTACCCGGCCTTGGTCACGCCTGCGGACACAACCTGATTGCCACCATAGGTCTGGGTGCCGGGCTAGGTCTCTGCTCGGTAATGGACCGGCTGGACGGCCAGGTCCTGGTTGTTGGAACGCCGGCTGAAGAGGGAGGAGGCGGTAAGATCGAACTTATCAATTCCGGCGTCTTTGACGAGGTGGACGTCGCGATGATGGTTCACCCGTCGGACAGGACCCTGGTGGGCCGAGGAAGTCTGGGGGTCCAGGAGCTGGAGTTCGACTTCTATGGAGAAGCGGCACACGCTTCTGCTCAACCCGAGGAGGGAATTAACGCTCTGGACGCGGTCATCACGACTTTCAACAACGTCAACGCGCTGAGGGAGCACACGAAGGAGAGTTCCCGTATTCACGGAATAATTACGGATGGAGGAGAAAAGCCGAACATAGTCCCGGAACACGCGTCGGCTCGCTTCTACGTACGTGCCGCTGAGCCCTCGGATCTGGAGGAACTACTGGAAAAAGTCAAGAACTGTGCCGAAGCGGGGGCACTCGCCACGGGAGCCGAGCTCGAGATAACCGAAGAGGGCCACGGCTATCAACCGATGGAGCCAAATCCCGTGCTTGCCGACCTGGTAAAGGATAATTTCGAAGCGCTCGGGGAAGAGGTCGAGGACTACGAAGGCGGCATGGGGTCGACCGACATGGGAGACGTAAGCCAGAAAATTCCCGCGGTCCATCCTTATATTAGAATTGCAGAGGAAGACACGCCGTCCCACTCGAAGGCTTTTGCGGAAGCGTCCAACTCCGACGCTGGTTATTCCGCAATGTTGACAGCGGCAAAAGCCTTAGCGATGGCCGGAGTAGACGTGCTGGGTAGTGAGGAAAGTTATCGAAGAATCGTGGAATCGTTCCAGGGGGATTAAGGATGTTTCTGGGACTCGACGTCGGTAACACGAACGTAACGATGGGTTGTTTTAGAGAAGACGAGCTGGAATACACCTGGCGGATTTCTACGGATCAGGGCTTAACTCCCGATGAACTGGGGATTAAATTTCGATCGCTACTTCAATCATCTGAGGTCGCCCCCGACGAACTGACTGACGCCGTGATTTCATCGGTCGTTCCCTATTTGAACAGAAGTCTGGTGCAGGGGCTGGAAAGATATCTTGGGGTCTCGCCGACTTTCCTGAAGCCCGTAGACAATGGATTGGTAGGCCTGCGGGTTGACGAACCGGACGCTGTCGGCCCGGACCGGGTGGCGAACGTTATCGGGGGGATGGAGTTATACGGAGGACCGGGTTTAGTAATTGACTTCGGTACCGCAACGAGTTTCGAACTCTACTCCGAAGAAGGTGACTTCCTGGGGGGTGCGATAGCTCCGGAGATGGAGACCGCGCTAGAAGCGCTCGTGGAGCGCGCGGCTCTCCTGCCCGAGGTAGAGCTGGAGACCCCTGACAGTGTGATAGGGAAAACCTCCGTAGATAATATTAATTCCGGATTCGTTCTCGGGTTTGTCGGAATGATCGAAGGGCTAATAGAACGGTTCAAGGAGGAATGCGATTCGAACCTTCACGTTGTTGCTACCGGAGGCAAAGGCAGGTTGTTCTTCAGGCAGATCGATCAAATCCAGCACTTCGAAAAGGATCTGGTGCTCGAAGGTTTGAGGCTCTGGCGCGAGAAAACAAAAAATAAACCCTCCTGAGAGTTACCCCGGGAGGGTTTATTAGGTCTTGTACAAAAAATGATGACGGTTGTACTCAGATCTTTCACCAACGGTGGATTTAACTACCTGGTTCGGATGACTGCTCTCTACCTCTTAGCTGGCAACTGATTTAACCTTTAAAACTCACCAGGAGACGAAATCCGGCAGCCAGGTAAGAGGTAGAGAGCTAGTAGTGAAAAAAAGAAATCAATACTCACCATTAAGTTTCGCTTTCATGCGATGGTGGAAGATCTGAGTTGCATCTATTCCTCGGAGGAAACTTCTTCCTCGTCCGTCTGAACTTTTTCCTCCCCCAGTTCGATCTCTCCACTGGAGAGCAGCTGCATGTATCGGGAGTCCGGCGATATAAGGATCGTGTTTTTCCCCTTCCCTTCGACGAACGACCGCCTGTAGGATGCGAGTTTTCGCCAGAATTCGTAGAAGTCCACGTCCTGACTGTAGGCGTCGGCGTAAATATTCAGTGCCTCAGCCTCTCCTTCTCCTCGAATTTCTTCGGCATCTCTTCTGGCTTCTGCCACGATTACGCTGCTCTGTCTGTCGGCGTCCGACTTGACTTCCTTGGCTCGTTCGTCTCCTTCGGCCCGCAGCAACGAAGCCCGTCGCTCCCGTTCCGAGATCATCCGGTCGAAGACGGCTTCCTCGTTGGCTTCGGGGAGGTCGGCCCGCTTGATTTTGGCGTCGATGAGGTTGATGCCGTACTCCTTTAGCTTTTCGGCACTGGTTTTCTGAGTAGTCTCCAACATTGCCTCCCGCTCTCCGGAAGCTATTTGGTTGAACGCGTAACTGGCGAGGACGTTTCGCATGTCAGAATAGAGGATGTCGTCAATTCTCGTCTGGGCAATATCACGGCGGGCGTTGAAAGCCTCTTTGAACTCTTTGGGTCTCTCTATCCTCCATATTGCGTAGTTATTCACGGACAGCCGGCGTTGATCGGCGGCAATAATCTCTCTCGGTTCTATGTCGTAGGAAAGTAACCTTCCCTCCATGAACTGGACGTTCTGAATGAACGGGATCTTAAAGTAGAGCCCAGCTTCCGTGGCAACCTGTTTGATGTTACCGTATTGGACTACTATCGCCTGTTTCGTTTCGTCCACCGTAAACGTAAACAGGTTAAATATTACCAGTATTGCTACCACTATCCCGACGAACCAGGCTAGCTTTCTCATTGGCTACCACCGTCCAGTTCGTTTAAATTGAGGAGTTTTAGTACCGAGGAGCCGTCCGTCTTTTGAGTAAGCAGGACCTTGTCCATACCCGGTAGGATTTCTTCCATAGTTTCCATGTAGAGTCGTCGCCGTGTTACCTCCTGGCTTCCCCTGTTGTACTCCTCGAGGACCTGGAGGAATTTGCTTACGTCTCCCTCGGCTTCGTTGACTCGCTCCGCTTTTGTGGCTTCGGCCTGGTTGACTATTTCCGCTGCCTGGCCCCTGGCGTTGGGGATTACGTCGTTTGCGTAGGCTTCTGCCTGGTTGATCTTGGTCTGCTTGTCTTCCTTTGCGCTGGTCACGTCGTCGAATGCCGGCACTACGGGCTCCGGGGGTTTGGCATCCTGGACCTTAATTGCCTCGATGTTTATCCCGGCCTCGTACATCTCAAGTAGTCTCTGGAGATCATCCAGAGCATTGCTGGCGATTTCGGCTCTTTCCGTCGTGAGGGCTTGTTCGACTTCGTGCTTTACCACTTCCTGGCGAATTACCGCTTCCGCGGCCTCCTTCACCAGGGAATGAGGATCTATGATGTTAAAGGCAAATAGCTCGGGATCTATCACGGTGAATTGAACCGCCAGTTCCATGTGGACTATATTGTCGTCCCCGGTCAGCATTAGTGCCTCTGCCTCGTCTTCCCTGTATCGCGGGTTCGGTGGTGGCGATACCGTCTCGTAGCCGATCTCTATTTTCCGAACTGCTCTGACGTTAACTTTTTTTACGGACTCGATCGGGGGCGGCACGTGATAATTCAGGCCGGAGTTTACAGTCCTTACGTGTTTGCCGAATCGCTTTACCAGCCCTACTTCGGCCGGACCCACCTGGTATATTCCCTGAAGCAGGTAAATAACTACCACCAGGCCGATCACGATCCAGCCCGTTTTATCTCCAAATCTCTTGAATTTACTTTTTAATCTATCCCAGTCGGTATTACTGCGCTCTTCTCTTGGATCAAAATCATAATTATCGGGCATAGTTCACCCCTGAATGCAAAACATATTGCTAAAGTATAAAGTATCCGTTAGCCTTGTACAACTGAGTTCTCATTAGGCGAATCGGAGGGTTAAAGTGCGACTAGGTCGAAAGACTACAACTGCTCTGTCCGTGGTTCTGGGGCTCGCCGTACTCGCTGGAATTCTCTGGTACATCGGGCCTGCAAAGGTATTGCGACAGATCTCCGCGCTCGGGTGGGACGGGTTTGCACTAATGATTTCTTCCATCGTCCTAACCTTCTTCTTCTGGACCCTGGCATGGGTGGTAGTTATGAAGGGATACGGTGTAATCGCGCCGTTTAGTCTGAGCTTCTGGGCTAGGATCGGGAGTTTTGCGGTAAGTTTTTTGACTCCTTCCATGCACTTCGGCGGGGAACCGGTAAGAGCGCTGGTTATAGAGCGGGAGAGCGATTCTTCTTACAGCAGGATATTTGCCACTATCGTGGCTGAAAGGATAACCATGATGGCTGCACTGGTCGCGGTGATTCTCATCGGGGCGCTGCTGGGAATTTATAGCCAGCTTCCGTCCGATACACTTATATATCTTATACTTATTTCTCTTATTTTTGTCGGCCTTGTTTCCCTGTTGATTCTCAATTTTTACAGTAAGATGTTCCTGTTCACGAAGTTTGCAGCTTTCCTGAAGCGAAATCTGTTCTGGCCGGAGATTCTCCAGAAAGTGGAAGACGGAGTCAGACACCTAGAGAAGGAGATAAGCATGGCTTTCGGCCAACACATTAGACATACCGGCGGAGCGTTTATGCTGGATATCGTAGCCACGGTATTCATGTTCATCAGGCCGCAGATATACTTTTACTATACCCAGGGCCGGGTATTTACAATCGAGGAACTTACGATGTTGTTTGCAATGATATCCGTGCTTTCCTCATTCTTCTGGGTAACGCCTGGGGGAATTGGCGTTTCGGAAGGTGGGTTTATCGGGATATTCGCGATCTTTGGTATAAGCGGAAGCGAGGCGGTGGCGTACTCTTTTTCCGTGAAGATAATTCAGCTGTTTTTCGTCGGACTGGGACTTGCCCTGCTGGCCCGATACGGAATAATGAACCTGCTTTTCGAGGGACGGAAAAACTGATGTCCAGTGGACCAGTGAAAGCCCGGTGCCGCTTGCCCGATTTCTGCACCGGGATAGGGCTCGAATAACCGGTCTTTCGTGCGGTTGAACGGGGTTTAGTGATTTTTCATGAAACCATGTATTTGCTCCGCCAGTGGCAGAAGCCTGCGGATCTCGTTGGGGTTGATACTAGTTGTTTTTTTACTTTCTTTGGGTTTTCCGTCACCGATTTCCGAGGGTCGTCCGAAGTTCTCCCTGAGTTATCCCGACTTTTCCGGACTGGCGGACTTCGAGTTATCCGGGTTCGAACTGGGACTGTTTCTCTCCCCGAAAGATCAGTTGGGGCTTGGAATGGGCTTCGGGGATAGACTGTCGGTTTCCCTCGGTAACTGGAAGATGGGTCCGTTTTTGCTGGGGACGTTTTCTTCCGGAAACCCCGGCCTGGATGATTTTGCTGGCGGACTGGAGGCGAGTTACTTCGATTACAGGATAGGCGGCTGGGCTTTATCTTCTACTTCCCGAGCCTGGTTTGGCACTACCGGATACCGGGTGGGTGGTAACGGATCCTATACGCTGGGAAATATAAGCCTGGGTTATGATCTCCAGGTCGAAAACGGGTTCGAAGAAAAGAAACCCTGGTTCCCGATTCAGAAGAGGAACTACTGGACGAGCCTCTCGAGGGGTAGCCTCTCGGAATTCGGGAACGTCAGCGGGAGCTACCTGACCCTCTACGGGGAGAGGAGAATCTCTCTGGAAACCGGAAATCTAAAGTGGAGTCAGGGAGTTATACTCGATTCTCGGGGGTTTTCCGGTAGCCTGGGATTAGTTACCAGGCTGGTATACAAGGATAGTTTTTTGCTCGTTGAAGTGGACGGTCTAAAACTTGGTGGCTGGGCTTTACAATTGACCGGAGAAAACCTGAGTATCGGATTTGTGGAATCATCCGGAGAACAGGAGGGCTACGGTATTTACGTCGGTTATCGGGGAGATCGTACGATCGAGTTTGAAGTAACCAGCAATAAGTACGACCCGGAAATGTCAGTCGACTTAACGGTAAAGTGGTGAAGATGGATAGAATTGATACTGACGTATTGGTAGTTGGTGGGGGGCCTGCCGGGGCTATTGCCGCGGAAGTCGTTGCCGACGGCGGTGGAGATACGATCCTGATCGACAAGAAGGACGACCCGGCTCGATCCAGTGCCTGTGGGGGGCTGGTAAGTGTTGATGCCTGGGAAAGACTGGGTGGCAGAAACAGGGCGATAGTAAACGAGATCAGAGGCGTGCTCGTCCACCCTCCTGGCGGGGACGATTTCGAGCTCTCTTCTTCGGAAGTCAAAGCTTACGTCATAGACAGGGATAGGTTAAATGCCGACTTGCTCTCCCGCGCAGAAGATAAGGGCGTCAGAATACGGCCAAAGACCGGCATATTTGCGAGAGACGGTTCAGAGGTTAAAGTTAGGTCGATCGATGGCTCCCGGGAAAGGACTATAAGCTCGAGTGTAATTATCGGGGCCGACGGACCCAGAAGCGACGTCCGAAGGCTATTTGACCTTGAACGACCCTCGGAGTTGATCTACGCCATCCAGGCCGAGATGGAACTGGAGATATTCAGCAACGACTACGTCGAGGTCTTTTTCGGCGAGGAGGTAGCCTCCGGGTTTTTCGGGTGGATTATCCCTACCACAGGGGGAAAATCTCGGGTGGGGTTGGGCACCAACGACGGTGAGAAGCTCAAGCAATCCTTCAATAATTTACTCGATAAGGTCGGGGCGGATTACCCCGAAGAGTTTCGTACGGGTGTAATACCGATCGGTATTCCCGACCATTCCACAGGTGGTAGCGTAATAACTGTCGGGGACGCTGCCGGACAGGTGAAGCCGACAACCGGCGGTGGGTTGTATCCTATTTCAATTACCGCCGAACTTGCGGGAAAAGCGGCGTTAAAAGGGCTATCCGGTATGGAGAACCCTTCGGATTACTACTACAGGGAGTGGATGAGCCAGGTAGGGGGGGAGCTAAACCGGGAGATGTTGCTCCACAGGATTCTGGAGGTAGTCTCGGACGAAAACCTCTCCAGGCTGTTAAGGCTTCTTAATAGACCCAATCTGGCCGATTGGATAGCGGATAACGGAGATATCGACCACCTGTATCCCCTTGCCAAAAAAATGGCAAAGAACCCGCTCGTAATGACCACGATACTAAAGCAGTTGCCGGGCGAATTCGCCTCTGAAGTTAAAAAAGAGTTAACCTAGTCCCTGACTCAGTTATTTCTGACCTCAACCTCTAATCCTCAGTTCTTTTCATCTAGCCTCAATTAAACTCACATCTTTCTCCATTGCCTGAAAGCGAAGCTTAATTCACGAATATTTTGACTTCTTTTTTCTAGGAGTTCCCCCCTTACCTGGCTGCCGGATTTTGTCTACTACTGAGTTGAAAAGGTTAAATCAGTTGCCAGGTAAGGGGGGAACTCCTCTTCGGACCAAACAGCAAGGTCGCCGTTGGTGAATAACTGAGGGTAATTACTTATCTAATTCAAAACCTAATATAATCTAATTTCTAGTTGATTAAATGCCTTTACCCCCTAAAATGGTATTTCCTCGTCGTCTTCGTCGGAAGAACTGGGTTCCGGTCTTTCCGGAGGAGGTTGTTCGGCTTTTTCCTCCTGTCTTTCGCCCTGGCCGGATCCGAGGAACTGGACGTTTTGGGCCACTACGCTCGTCCACTTTCTGTTATTACCCTCGTCGTCCTCGTAGTTGGAAATCCTGAGTCTTCCGGTTACTGCAACGGGTCTGCCTTTACTGAGGTAGGTGGCGCAATTTTCAGCCTGATTTCTCCACGTGGTGATGGGGACGAAGGTCGTTTCTTCCTGCAATTCGTCGTTGGCGTCTCTGTACTGTCTGTTTATTGCTATGGTAAAAGTTGTTCTTGCGACTCCTGATTGTGTGTATTGAAGTTCGGGATCCTCGGTTAAATTTCCGATAAGAATAACCTGATTAAGACTTGCTGCCATCTTGTCCCACCCCTAATTCTTTTGGTTCGTTTATGATACTAACTGTACGGGGTTCACTCAAGATGACAGTTATACTGCCTGAACTTCTTCTATTTCTGGTATCTTAGACTCCAGAACCTTTTCGACGCCCTGTTTCAAGGTCATTGTCGACATCGGGCAACCGACACAGGCTCCCACGAGCTGTACCTTTACGACGTTATCCTCGGTGATTTCGTCCAGAACTACGTCTCCACCGTCTGCCTGGATAGATGGCCTGACTTCATCTAGTGCTTCTTCTACTTCTTCTTCGGTAATCATCTAATATCACCCGCTGTTTCTCAGCGTCAACGCAATAGTTGATTTATTTACCAAAACATATTAGAGTTTTCAACTCCACCTGCCGAGAGTGAGCCCGCTCTTTGACTTGGGTTGAATCGATTGTTTTTGGTCCAGCACTCAATCGAGTAACGGTTCTCTGTGCGAAGTGGAGTAGTTATTAATTAGTTTGTTTGCCAATTCAAATTTAATCTTGATATCGTGGCTCGATTGAGTGCTGGGTCTCAAAATTTTAAAGAACATAATTTCTAACCTTAAAATAATATTTCTACAAACCACTCTCTAAAAGTGGGGTAATTGACTCAAGTTTTCCTAATTGAGGTTAACCAAGAAACAATAATATTACAACCTTTCTCGCGCAAATGCCTCGCTAATTTTGAAATTTCGCTCCGTCGCTCGGGGAAACAGGGAATCCGTCCGGAGTTATTTCAAATTCCTCCTCGAATACTCGGGAGGCTTTCTTCAGATATTCGTCCATTTGACTTTCGGGGACCAGGTGTATGGTCGATCCCCCAAACCCTCCGCCGGTCATTCTGGCTCCGGGAATACCTTCGGCGCGGGCGAATTCTATTAGATAGTCCAGCTCCGGGGAGCTAACTTCGTAGAGATCGCGTAAACTGTCATGGGAGGCGAAGAACAATTCTCCGACCTCTTTTATTCTTCCCTGCTGAAAAAATCCGGCGGCTTTTTCTACTCGTTCGTTTTCCCGGACGACGTGTTCGGTCCGGTTTGCTAGACTTTCTTCAAGCTGGGGTAAGATATCATCCAATTCCTCGGAGGGTATATCGCTCAAAGACTTTAGTGTTTTCCCCGCGGTACTTTCGTTTATCGCGTTAACCGCTCTTTCGCAATCCCTCCGCCTCCGGTTGTATTCGTTGTCATCGTGGGTATGGGATACAGTGGTATCGATCACTAAAAGCTCGTAACCTTTCAGACCGAGATCTACAAATTTATGCGAAGGCTCGGCCGTGTTGATAAGGAGTCCCGCTCCCTCCCTGCCAAGGTAAGATGCGTACTGGTCCATAATCCCCGTATTTGCCCCGACGAAGTCGTTCTCCGCTTTCTGACAGAGTTTTATTAGATCTAAATCTTCGACTTCGTCCAGGTTCATCGTCTTGATGGCACCCACGGCGGTCACTACCTCGAGCGCAGCTGAACTGGATAGCCCGCTTCCCACGGGAATTTCGGAGCTCAGGTAGAGATCGAACCCGGAGATAGTTTTCGATCGACTTTCCAGGCTCGAGAGGACACCCCTGACGTAGTCCGTCCAATTACCTTTTCTCCGGGAAAGATTCGCGAGCTCGATCTCCTCAAATTTATCCAGGTTTTCTGAGTATACCCGTATTTTGTCTTCGTTCGTGAGGCGGAATAGACCGTACGTCGAAAGATCTATAGCTATCGGGAGGACGAGACCGTCGTTGTAATCGGTATGTTCGCCGATAAGGTTAACTCGGCCCGGTGCACGATAGATCTCGGGTTCTCTACCGGCACCGAAAAATTCTGTAAACTCCTTTTTCAATCTATCGGTTTTCATTTATTATCCCGCTATTTCGGGCGGGTTTCTTTGAGGTCTTTCGCCATCTTTTCCGGGGAAAGCGAGGATATAAACGCGTTCATTCCCGTCTCGACTCCCGCTCTGTACTTAATTTTGTCTTCGCCTCGCTGAAGGGAGTAAAATTCGAGGTGAAAGTGATAATAGGAGTAATCTCCGTCGTCTACGGGAGCCTGGTGGAAACTCATTATATAAGGAAAATCGTCTATCGGAAAGATGTTCCCGTACTTACTGAGCACGGTTTTAATGCCCGATGCCAGAGATGAAAGTTCCCGGTCCTCCAGCGCTTTAATCGTCGGGAAGTGCCGTTTGGGGTAGAGGTGAACTTCGTAGGGGAACCGGGCGTAAAACGGGACGAAAGCCGCGAAATAATCGTCCTCCCAGATAACCCTCTCCTCTAACTCCCTCTCTTTTCCTAAAACCCGGCAAAAAATACATTCGTCATATTTTTCATGATGTGACTTTGCGCTTTCGATCGATCTCCGGGCCAGGGGAGGGATAAAGGGGAAGGCGTAAATTTGGCCGTGAGGGTGGTCCAGGCTTACTCCTATCTCCCGACCCCGGTTTTCGAAGATGTAGACGTAATCGATAAAATCTTCTCCGGATAGCTCCTCGAACCTGTCCCGCCAGACCTTAATGAGGTCCTCGAACCTCTCCTGGTTCAGGTCGGCGGGGGAAGCGTCGTGATCGGAAGAATAGAGAAGGACCTCGCAAACTCCTCTGTTTTTCCTCACCTTGTAGAATGAATCCCCTTCTACGTTCGGCGTTTCGGGGTCTCGTTCCAGCGAGGGAAATCTGTTTTCGAACGAAACTATGTAGTAATCCTCCCGGGGTACTTCCAGCACCTCCGGGCAGAGAGGGCAACTGTCTTCTGGAAGGACGGGCCGGTCCTGCCTCGCGTCGGATATTATGTTCCATCTTTTAAGGATAGGGTTCCAGCGGAGTTCCGGCATCTAACCTCCCTCCCCGCTTTCCGTCCGGGAATAATAAATAATTATTCTTCCGTCGTCTTTTCGCCTGCGTTTTTTTACCAAACCGTTGAAAGTTTTTTTCTCGAGGAGTTCTTCCAATTAAATCATCTCTACCCGTGAAGGACCATAACTGGAACTAGCCGAATTTGATCTAGATTATGAAACCTTCCCGATGGTATTTTCAAGTCTTATACCTCCACCCAGCTCTGGTTTTCGGCCGATTCTTTCACCGCGTCCAGGACTCTGGCTTGATTCATACTATCCTCCCTGGTAATTTTGGGTTTTCTATCTTTGGAAGCTGCATCTAAAAGTTCGTCTACTTCCAGGCTATATTCGTCTACTCCCTTGACCGTTTCTATTTCCCTTGAGTTGCCCCTTTCGATCTCGACGTTGAGACGTTTATATCGCCCTGGACCGTAGGTGTTAAATCCCCGAATAGCGCCCGAACTGCTGACGACTTCGAAGTTTGCCCGGTCGCTGAGAAGGAAGCTGCTGTCAAACGTGGCAGTTCTGTCACCGGGAAACTCCATGGTCGCCTGGGTTTCGGCGTCTGCCGTGTGGTCCGGGTGATAGGAAGACCTGGCAAAAACTTTCCGGGGCTCGTCGTCGAAGAGATATCGTACGGTATTTATCGAATACGTGCCAAGGTCCAACAAACTCCCTCCGCCCATCTCTTCCTTCCACCTTATGTCGTCTTCCCGGTCCTGGTTAACCAGCGGGAAAGAGAAAGCTCCTCGGAAGAATTTCGGTTCGCCTATTTCTCCCCGGTCAATTAATTCCTTGACCCGAAGGACCTGGGGGTGGAATCGATACATAAACGCTTCCATCAGTTTTACGTCGTTCTCTTTTGCAGCTTCGAACATTTCCCTGACTTCTCCCGCGGTGGTACCAAGTGGCTTCTCACACAGAACGTGCTTCCCCCTTTTCAGCGATTTAATTGTCCACTCGTGATGGAGGTGGTTTGGCAGTGGAATATAGACGAACTCGACTCGAGGATCGTCCAAAAGCCCTTCGTAAGACCCGTAGCTTTCCGGTATCTCGAATTCTTTCGCGAATCTTTTTGCTCTTGCCCCGTCGCGGGACCCTACCGCGTAAAGCTCGGAACTATCTGAATCCCTTATACCGGGGATAAGGGCTTTTTTTGCAATATTCGCGGTGCCAACTATACCCCATTTTGCCTTTTGATTCTTCATTTCAAAAATCTCACCTCTTTATGAAATATTTTTGGAAAACTTGCTCCTTACCTATTTCCGCCCCCGTAGGTGTAAAGCAACTCCTAAAAACTTATCGGGTAATAGAGTTTTGTCAAGTCGTTAGGAAAAGGGATTAATAAAACCTGGTATATCCGGCGTTCCGAACTGATCGGAAGCGTACCTCGATGATCCAGTTCATTTAGCCGGAATCGATGGAGAATATTTGGCATATCGTTTCAACTATGCTATAATAACTTTGAGAACGTGAACATGTCCACAATATTGTAACTGGACAGTCTCTCTGAACTTTTATTTTCGTCCGGGTCGTGGGGATATTTTCCCTTGAACCGCGTATAGGGGGGACAAATGGAAATTTACAGTCTTTCCGAGTGGGATCTGAGAAAGTTAGTAAACAACCTGGCCGAGGACAACTACATCTTTCTTCCGGTATTTTGTCAGCAACGAGAGGGCCCGAGAAGCCGATGGGAGTTCGTTCAGTGGGACCCTCAAGAAACCCATTTTCAATTGAACTGTCGGAGAACCGACGCCCTGTGTTACGACTTCTTCTTCCCCCCAAATAACGTCCTCCATACTTTCCCCGAAGGCCAGCCTGGCGAAGAGGGGAAAAGTTTAGCCCTCCTGGGTTATAAGTCGTGTGATATAAATGCCCTGGAAATACTCGACCGAGCGTTCGAACAGGGCGAAATAAGTTACCCTTTCTATAAGAAACGAAGGGAGGAAACGACGATAATATCCTGCGACTGTCTGGAGATTGCCGATCCCTGTTTCTGTAACAAGGTCGGGGGCAATCCCTATCCAGAGTCCGGGTTCGATTTGAACGTTTCTACCCTGCCCCATTACGGAGATATGTTGATCGAGGTTGGGGAGGATTCCCAAAAAGGACACGAGATAGCAGATCGTTACGATCATCTTCTTACCGAGGCTACGGAGAAACAGATAGAGCTGAGGGAAGCCCACAGGGAAAAGATGCGGAAGAAGATCGAGGACAAAAACGCCTATTTTGAAGTTAGCCCCGAGGTCGGAGAAGTTCCGCGCGACGCTCCATTCTGGGAAAAGTACTCCGCGAAGAACCGTTACTGTACGGCATTTACTCTTGCCTGTCCGACCTCCCTTACTTTACACAATATTCAGGAGGGAGACGGGGAGAGTGCTATCAAGGACAAGGTCTGGGACTCCGCGACCCTGAAGGATATTCACCACGAACTCCACTCGGACGATCCGACCGATAGCCGGATGAAAGAAATGTTCTACGATAAATTCCGGTGGTCCTTCGACGAATTCGGCGACTACGGGTGCTCGGGTTGTGGGTTATGTATATCCACTGCGGGTGGAGAGATAGACATCAGGGATATTATTGCGGATGCCCGTAACTACATGAGTAGTTAGGTGGTTGTCTGGAAACCCGGGGAGAAAACGAGCTATTAAGGCTATATGGTTAACAGCTGGGGAGTTTTGTCCTCCTATGCCTCCTGTCCCTTACCTGGACTGATTTAACCTTAAACTCCTACCAGTAGACTAAATCCCGGCAGCCAGGTAAGGGACAGGAGGCAAAGTTTTTTCCTCGCTCTTTTAAATTTTCCTTCCTTCCGCTATCATAGCTGACAGTTCGGGGTGATTGAGAGATGGTAGGTAAGGTCGGCCCAGATGGACTTAACCAGTACGTATTTAATAGATTGGGCTCAGTGGACGAGTCCGTAGTGGTCGGGCCCGCCTACGGAGAGGACACTGCGGCGATAGATCTGGGGGATCGGGTCCTGGTTGTTAATTCGGATCCGATTATTTACGCAGGGGATAGAGTCGGGACGCTCGGCGTCAATATTGCCAGCAACGACCTGGCGGCTTCGGGTGCCGAACCGAGATGGATGACGATTACTTACCTGTTGCCGGACGGCGATGAGGACTATCTCGATAAGATCTCAAGACAGATAGACAACTCCTCGCAGGAGCTTGGAATTGCTATTATAGGCGGGCATTCGGAATATATTTCCGGTATCAAGAGGCCCTTCCTGTCTCTTACCTGTTTCGGTCTCGCTGACAGATATATCCCTACTGGAGGAGTCAGACCCGAAGACAAATTGATTCTGACGAAAGGAGCGGGAATAGAGGCAACTGGCATTCTCGCAACCGATTTCCGGGAGGAACTCGAAGGCGAAGTCGCCGAAGAAGACCTGGATAAAGGAGCGGATCGGCTGACTCAACTAAGCGTACTTCCCGAAGGGTTGCTTTTAAATGATTACGCCACTGCCATGCACGACCCGACTGAGGGAGGTGTGCTGGCCGGTCTGTTTGAGATGGCTTCGGCTTCCGGCCTGGCTCTCGAAATCGAGCGGGAGGAGATCGTCGTTAATCCCGATACCGAGAAAATCTGTGAAGCCGCGGAAGTAGACCCGCTGAAGGTATTCGGCTCGGGAGCGCTAATAGCGAGCGTACCCGCGGCCGAGGTTCAGGAGGCGCTCGAACTGCTCAGTAACAACGGAATCAGGGCCGCCGTTATCGGAGAAGCTCGGGCTTCGGACGCGATAGGATTGAAGGTAGACGGCGAGACTTTTGACGAACCGATCGGAGAGCAGACCTACGAACTCTGGGACTGAAGACTCGCCCTCCTACGGCTGAACGTCGTGGGGGGAAGAAAGACCGGGGGTTTTCCCACCCAGCTAACAAAACTAGGTTATTCTGCTAGTTCGAGCAGGTAATCAACCAGTTCGTCGAGACTTTCAAATCCTTCTCCATTTCTGGTGAGGTGGAGAAACTCCATATCCGTGTTTTCGGCGAATATTTTATCTACTTCTCTGTCGCCGACGTACCAGAATTTTCCGTCCCCGACTTCCCCCTTTAGTTTTTGGAATAGTGCTGGGTCGGGCTTGATTTCCTCTAGCGAATTTAATTCCGAGCTTCGTCCAACCCAGGACTCGAAAAGGTCTTCAAAATTGTAAGCCTTAATGAAGCGATTGACCGCCACTTCGGGGGAGTTGCTTATTACGCCGAGCGAGTAATCGTCCTGGAGCCGTTCCAGGCTGGTTACGTCGGAAAATGGTCGGAGTTCCCCCCTGTCGATCATCTCCAGTTTTTCGGCCAGGTAGTGTTTATCCCTGACTTTCCAAATTTTTTCTGGAGAGAAAGGTAAGTCTTTCACGGCGGTTTCGAAATCCTGGAGCCCGCCAGGGTAGAGTTTTTCCATGTTTTCTCTGGTTAGTGGAAGATCCAGTTCTACCAGAGCTCTTGTAAGGGCCCGGTCCAGCCAGTCCAGGTTGGTTTCCGAATCGAGAAGAACTCCGTCGAGGTCGAAGATTACCCTGTCGCGTTTCATTGTATCTTTATGAGGTTAACTTCCATGGACTTTCAGTACAACGGTCAACTACTAACTTAACAGGTATCTGGTCTCAGTTACCGGGTACAAGTTTTCTCTGGAGGACCTTTTCGATTACTTCTCTCAGTTCTTTCACTACCGTCGGAAGCAATGTGAAGGAGACAAGAAATCATTATATTTTTTAGTTCAAGCCTCCTGCCTATTACCTGGCTGCCGGATTTTGTCTACTGGTAGAATTTTAAGGTTAAATCAGTTGCCAGGTAATTAGGCAGGAGGCACAGGAGGACAAAACAATGATGTACGGGGGTGGTGGAGGAACTGTGTTCTGTATCCTGGGGCGTTCTCAGCAATCTCAGTAAAGAAACGGCTGGTTGGAGAGTGACTCCCTGTTTTTGCTTTGATAGTTCCCGGTCCAACAGTTATCCTTATCTGAATCTATGCGATCTTTTGATCATTTGAAATCTTAAAAGGAGTACAATGTCAGCAGATAAAGAGCTACTGATATTCGGACTGGACGGGGCAACTTTCGACCTTCTCGACCCGTGGTTCGATCGGGATGAATTGCCCTTCCTGGAAAAGCTAATCAACGAGGGCGTCCGGGGTGAAATGACCAGCACCATTCCACCACTCACCGGACCGGCCTGGTCTACCTTCCAGACAGGAGTTAACCCTGGTAAACACGGTGTATTTGACTGGGGAAGTTCGGGAAATGATACCTACGGAGAGGGAATGGTGGACTCCACTTCGATCGAGGCAAAGACCCTCTGGGAATTAGCCAGCGAGGCAGGCAAAAAAGTTGGCGTCATCGGCGTTCCGGTTACCTATCCTCCCAGGAAAGTTAACGGTTTTATGACATCAGGGGTATTAACTCCCAAGGAAGCCGAGGACTACGTATATCCGCCGAGTCTTAAGGAAGAGATAGAAAAAGTAGTGGAGACCTACCGGTTTGCCCCGACTCACGCGGAAATGGCGTTAAATAACGAGCAATGGATCGAGGACTTGAAGGGGTCGATCACTAACAGGGAAGAAGTTGCCCGCCACCTTCTTTCGACTCGGGAATGGGACGTTTCGATGGTGTATTTCATGGAAACCGATACGGTTAAACATCACCTCTTTCACCAGAACTCTCCCCTGGGTAAAGACGGCAACGCAGTGGACGAAGATCCCGTGCTGGAGGTATATAAGAGGGTCGAGAAAGCGGTTAAAAATATTTACGACTCGTCCGCGGGCAAGGATACTCACGTGATGATAGTCTCGGATCACGGATTCGGACCGTTGAAGTGGATCTTTAACGTCAACAGCTGGCTTATCCAGAAGGGTTACATGAAGTTAAAAGATTCCGCTGGCGTAAGGATAAAGCGATCTGCTTCGAAGCTTGGCCTGAATCAAAAGAACTTATACAAAATCGGCGACCTGCTGGGCCCGCTGGCAAAGGGAAACGAGTGGGAGATGGAGGGCTTTAATGACATTCTGGGTAAGATGTTTTTGTCGCTCAACGACGTCGACTGGGAGAATACAAAAGCTTATTCCCGGGGCGGCGTGACGGGGGCTATAAGGTTGAACATAAAAGGACGAGAGAAGCACGGCTGTATTACCCCGGAAGATGCCCCCGGAGTGCAGAAAGATCTTATGAGGGACCTGAAGGAGCTTCGGAACCCTCATACCGGAGAAAACGTCATAGCCGAGGTCATGAGGAACGAGGAAGTCTACGAGGGCCCGAGATCGTTGCGCGGTCCGGATATCCTATTCCTGACCAAGGACCTTGAAACCGATACGGGTGGTTTAACGGTATTTAAAACCATGGATAGGATCATACCCTCTTTTGCCATTACCGGGACTCACAGGATGAACGGCGTGTTTGCGGGTTACGGTCCTAAGTACCTTCGGAAATCGGAGGTCGAGGGGTTGAACATTTCCGATCCGGCGCCGATCTCTCTTCATACTCTGGGACTAAAGATTCCCTCCTACATGGACGGATCTCCACGGCGGGAAGTCTTCTCCGAGGAGTTCTGGAGCGAGCACCAGCCCGAATTATCGGAATCGAACCTGCCCGGAACGGGGGAAGGAAAGACCAACAACGAGCACGACGAGGAAATCAAGGAGCGCCTGGAGGGTCTGGGATATCTGGCTTAGACGGTTGGTTTTCACCTTTATTTAAGGTTCATGGGTACTAGCTTACCTTCCGGATCTCGGATTGATATGTATTTTCTAATCTAATATTATTTTTCGGATTTTCATATTTGGAGGTCGTTATGCCGACATACGGTGATTTAAACGAGAATCCTCTCGATCGCGAGCGAGAAGTAGTGTCTTTCTGGGAGGAGGAAGAAATCTTTCAGCGAAGCCTGGAGGAGACCGAGGGAAACGAGGAATGGGTTTTCTACGAGGGTCCGCCCACGGCAAACGGGAAGCCCCATTTTGGCCATCTGATGGCCCGGGTTTACAAGGACCTCTTTCCCCGCTACAAGACTATGCAGGGTTATCACGTAGAGCGGAAAGGGGGCTGGGATACCCACGGTCTTCCGGTTGAGCTCGAGGTTGAAAAAGAGCTTGGCCTGGAAAGCAAGGAAGAGATTGAGGAATACGGAATAGAGAATTTCGTCGAGAAGTGCAAAAAGAGTGTCTGGGAATACAAGCAGGAATGGGAGAGGATGATCGAGCGGATGGGATTCTGGATAGACCTCGACGACCCCTATATTACTTATGAGGACGAATACATTGAGACCCTGTGGTGGGAACTAAAGAATATCTGGGAGCAGGATCTCCTTTACAAGGGGCACAAAGTACTGCCTTACTGTCCCCGGTGCGGGACGGGGCTCTCTTCGCACGAGGTGGCTCAGGGTTACGAACTGACGGAAGACCCTTCCATCTTCGTGAAGTTTCCGATAGAGGGTGAAGAGGACCTCAGCCTGCTTGCCTGGACGACCACTCCGTGGACGATTCCGTCCAACACAGCCCTCGCTGTGAGCGACGAACTCTGGTACGCGAAAGTGGAAGTAGAAGGCGAGAAAATTATCATGGCAAAAGCCCTGCTGGATAAGGTTCTCGGGCCCGATTACGAGATGTTAGAGGAATTCGCCGGAGAAGAGCTCATCGGTCTATTCTACGAGCCTCCGTACAGGCTGTCCGACGACGAAGACGCCTACAGGGTTCACGACGCGGATTTCGTCACGCTGGACGAGGGAACGGGAATCGTTCACGTCGCTCCTTCCTTTGGTGAGGAAGACGCGGAACTGGGCGAGAAGAAAGGCATCCCTTTCGTTCAGCCTCTCAATCTAAACGGCGAGTTTACCTCGGAGTTCCCCCTCTCGGAAGGAGATTTCGTCAAGGACGCCGACGACGATATAGTTGAGGATCTCGAGGAAAAAGGCTACCTCCTCAAGCACTCCAGTTACGAACACGAGTACCCTTTTTGCTGGCGCTGCGATACGCCGTTGCTCTACTTCGCTCTGGATTCCTGGTACATTGAGACCACGGAAAGACAGGAAGAGATAATCGAAAACAATCAGAAGATAAACTGGTACCCGGAACACATGCGTGACGGACGGTTTGGCGACTTCCTGGATAACATGAAGGACTGGGCGTTGAGCCGTGATCGCTACTGGGGAACGCCGCTCAATATCTGGCTCTGTAACGATTGCGACCACGAGCTCTCGATCGGCAGTAGGAAGGAACTGGTCGAGCATGCCGAGGACGAAGAACTGGCCGAAGAGGTCGAACTACATCGGCCGTTCATAGACGAGGTCAAGCTTACCTGCCCGAATTGTGACGGAGAGATGGATCGGGTCGAGCACGTGCTTGATACCTGGTTCGACTCCGGCTCTATGCATACGGCTCAGCTCCACTATCCATTCGAGAACAAGGAAGATTTCCAGCGGTTGTTTCCCGCGGACTTTATCTGCGAGGGTCAGGATCAGACTCGAGGCTGGTTCTACACCCTCCTGGTCACGAGTACGCTGCTCCACGGACAGTCCTCTTTTAAGAACGTCCTGGTGACTGGATACGGGCTGGACTCGGAAGGGAACGCAATGAGCAAGAGCCGGGGCAACGTGATCGATCCCTGGGAAATGATAGAAAGGTACGGCGCGGACGCGATAAGGTGGTACCTATTTTCTACCACGGCACCCTGGAAGACGCGGCGCCTCGAAGAGGAAGGTCCGGGAGAAGTCCTCTACAAGTTTCTCGACACGGTCAGAAATACCTACAATTTCTTTTCGCTCTACGCGGAGATAGACGAGTTTGAGCCGGCCGCTGTCGAATCCGAGGACCTGGAACTTTCCCTGCTCGACCGCTGGATTAATTCCAGGCTAAACCGGACGGTCGAAAAGGTTACCGATTCGCTGGATAGTTACGACGTACCGTCTGCCACTTCGGCGATAGAGAATTTCGTCGACGATCTCAGCAACTGGTACGTCCGCTGTTCGAGGGATAGGTTCTGGAGCGACGAATCCGGCGAGGATAAGCTGGCGGCTCATCACACGCTCTACCGTTCGTTAATTGCCCTCAGCAATTTATTTGCTCCGTTTACTCCGTTCCTAGCAGAGGAACTCTACCGAAATTTGAATTCCCGCGGACCGGATAGCGTTCACCTTGCCGACTGGCCGGAAGTGCGTAGGGAGGAGATAGACGAGGATCTCGAAGACCACGTGAAGGAAGTCCGTTCCCTGACGGCTCTGGGCAGAAAAGCCCGGAACAGGGCCGAGATCAAGGTGAGGCAGCCGTTGAGCGAGCTTATAATTCAGCCCAAACGGGAATTTGACGAGATATCCGGCGAGTCCCTCGCTCTGTTAAAGGAAGAGTTGAACGTGAAGGAAGTATCATTTCAGGACGAACTCGAGGATTACTACGTTCCTGTTGTCAACCCTGACTTCAGCAAGCTGGGTCCAAAGTTTGGCGAAAACGCACAGAAGATTGGCGACAGAATAGAGGAAGAGGACGGCGAGTTGATCGTCACTGCCCTGGAGGAACAGGGAGAGGTCGAGATAAAGATCGACGGCGAAACCTTCACAGTGACCGGGGAGGAAGTCGAACTTACCCGGGAAACGGACGAGTCCTACGAAAAAGTCGAGAACAACGATTACGTGTTACTGTTGAACGTCGAACTCGACGAGGGGCTACGCCAGGAAGGTTACGTCAGGGAGCTGATCCGGCGAATTCAGCAGCTGAGAAAGGAAGCAGGTTTCGAGGTCACCGACAGAATAGAGCTTTATTACGAAGCAGATCAATCGATTGAGGGTGCCGTAGAAAAACACTCTGATTACCTGAGGTCGGAAACGCTGACCCGCGATCTCCGGGCAGGGGAGTTACCCGAAACGGCTGACGTCGAGTCGGAGGAGAGCTTGAACGGGAAAAAGGCCAGGATCGCGCTAAAACGGGTTGATTGAGGTTGTCAAACTGGAAGCCGGTTCGGGATTTCGTCCAGAATTCAGATGTTTGGACCGAGTTTATCTACCGGAACGAACTGGATTCAACCAACCGCTATCTCAGGCACGGCGAGGAAGTTTTGCCTGGAACCATAGTGCTTGCGGACAAACAGACGCACGGTCAGGGTAGCGGAACACGAAGGTGGTATTCACCCGAGGGGGGGTTGTGGTTCTCGTTTACTCTTGGCGGTTTGATGCACCTGGCCACGCCCGAATTATACGTCGAGTTACTTAAATTGGTTCAGGCACTTTTGGCGGAATACGGAGTAGAGACGAGCGTGTCCAGGCCCAATGATCTGGTCGTGGAGGGCAAAAAAATAGCGGGACTGCTTATCGAGGAAAGCAGCGGGGATTATATAGTGGGAATCGGAATAAACGTAAATAACGAGGCGTCGGGTCTACCGGAAGCCGTCAGGGAAAATTCGATCACGATGAAAGACGTAACCGGGGAAAAGGTGGATCGGACGAAGATGCTTGAGGATTTCCTTGGAAAATTTGAGGATTTTTACCGGGAACAAGTACAATAAAATAATCATACCTCAGAGGGAGGTTCAATGAACACACTTACGATAATCGGTTCACAATGGGGAGACGAAGGGAAAGGAAAGATCGCCGACATGCTGAGCGAAGACGCCGACTGGGTTGTCCGATATAACGGCGGGCCAAATGCGGGACACACGGTGGTCGACGATACGGGGGAGTTCAAGTTCCACCATCTTCCATCCGCCAGCCTGCACGAGGATTGCAGGGTGCTGCTCGGCCCAGGCATGGTGATAAACCCGATAGGTCTGGTCGAAGAACTGGACCAACTCCAGGAAAAACGAGCTATCGAACCCGATATTTTTCTGGGAGCGCGAGCCCATGTCATTACCCCTTATCATCCGGTGGTGGAGGTACTTGAGAAGGCAAAGGAAGAGGTTGGCACGACGGGCCGGGGGATAGGTCCGACGTACGAGGACAAAGCCGCCCGCAGCGGTTTCAGGATAAACGATCTCTTTCGGTCGGATTTCGAGGACCGGTTTCGGGACAGGCTGGAGAAACTCAAAGAGCGCTGGGACGATCCCTCCGACCTTGACCGAATCGAGGAGGACAGGTTCTTCGACGTCGTGGACCGGCTGAGAGATATGGTATCCGAGGCCAAGATTGTCAATTCGTCTCCGGTACTCAACAAAGCAATAGACGAAGGGAAATCGGTTATCTTCGAGGGCGCTCAGGGAACTCTCCTCGATATCGACTTTGGAACGTACCCCTACGTGACGTCGTCCAACCCGACTGTCGGTGGAATAGGCACTGGAGCGGGCGTTTCCCCGACGAGGGTGGAGCGTCGAATCGGCGTCGTAAAAGCCTACACGACCCGAGTGGGCAAGGGACCGATGCCCACGGAGGACGAAGGTGATCTGGGAGAGAGGCTTAGAGATAACGGAGACGAGTACGGCGCTACGACAGGAAGACCAAGGCGTTGCGGTCCTCTGGATCTCGTCGGGCTGAAGTTCGCCCTGGACCTCAACGACATGACGGAGATCGCCCTTACCAAACTCGACGTGCTATCGGGATTCGACGAAATTAAGGTTGCCAGCCACTACATGAAAGACGGCGAGAAGATCACGGAATTTCCCTCAACCGCGGAAGAACTGAGCGAATGTGAGCCTAGCTACATTACTTTCGAAGGGTGGGACGAGGACATCAGTCACGCCAGCAGCCTGGAAGATTTGCCGTCAGAGGCTCAGGGGTACGTAGACTTCCTGGAAAAGGAACTCGACGTACCGATTTCGATCGTTTCGATAGGGAAGAAGAGGTCGCAAACGATAATGGTGGATTAACCCCCGTCCGCAAAAGAGGAAATGAATGCGGGGGTCCTAATTAGTCTTTCACATACGTAATTAAAATAGTTAGGTTTCCGCACCTAAACTCATCCTAGCCATCAACTGATTTACTTGATCTTCCCTTTGATGGGAGGAGATGACAGATAAGGTGTAAGACCCAAAAAGGATTCAAATGGGCTTCTCAAAAAGATAGCAAAGGGAGTCCCCGTGCTCCCGTTAGTACAGCAAAACAAGTACTTGGTGAATCCGCCTAAGACTCACGGCCCTTGAATTTTACCAGCCTGAATTGCACAATCATAAAGATAATTTGACTGAATAACTAACTTCCCCTGGGTAAAAAATTCGGAGGTAAATTATGCAAAATACCTGGATGGCGAAAAAAGAGGAAATAACCGAGCAAGATAGAGACTGGTATATCGTAGATGCTGAAGGTAAACCGTTAGGAAGAATCGCTTCAAAAGTGGCAACTGTGCTGCAGGGAAAACATAAACCGACCTACACTCCCCACGTGGATACGGGAGATTTCGTCGTAGTCGTGAACGCGACCGACGTAAAACTTACGGGCAATAAGGCCGAACAGAAAATGTACTACAGCCATTCGGACTACCTGGGAAACCTCAAACAGAAAAGCTACGGAGAGTTGCTTGAAGAGGATTCCCTTATTCCGATCAAAGAAGCCGTAAGACGGATGATGCCGAAAAACAACCTCGCAGACGAAATGCTGAAAAAGTTCAAGCCCTACAAGGGCGAGGACCATCCCCACGCGGCCAAAGACTTTAAAGAACTGGACATTTAATAGTTTAATAGCCCGCCAAAAACCCCTTTCTCTCTTTTCCAGTACTTACTTGGAACTATCAAACAAGGAGTACGGACTAACTGAACTATTAGTATAGCAGGGAGGGCTCCCATGCCCTCCCGGAAGGTCGATCCAAACGTGAAACCGTCTCTTTCCTAACAAACTGCCCGGGCACGGTAACCTGGCCTGATATCCTGGATGGGCAAATCTGTTACAATCAGTTCTTTCACTATCGTCGTATATCATTATTTTGTCCTCATATGCCTCCTGCCCCTTACCTGGCTGCCGGGATTACCTCTACTGGTAAGATTTTGAGGTTAAATCAGTTACCAGGTAAGGGGCAGGAGGATTGGACTAAAAAATATAGTTATTGCTATATGAGATACCCCTCGCTTCCGAATAATGGTGCAAGAACTGAGTTACAGTGAATATCCGCTCCGGTGAGAGCACGATCCGGCGCAATGGTTCTATATATTCAATTCAACCTCCACATTTACTTCCCCGCTCCCACATATTTGACTCAAATTAATGACATCGATATACTATTTGTGTAATAATTAATTGTAATCCAAAAGCGGTGAGGAACCTTCGTATGTCGTCCAAAAAAAAGAAAAAAATTGAACAACTGTCAGAAAATTTTGAAGATATAAAAGACTGGCTATTTGAAGTTGACGGGAGGTCTAATCTGGCTAAAGCGACCGGCGAAAAATCGACTGTTACAGGAGGCAAAAAGGGGGGAGGAAAAACTATTGCTCTGCTTGACAGCGACGGGCTCTTTTCTTACGTAGATAAAACTTTTGCTGGACTTTTTGGTTACGAAGATCCCGAAGAACTGCTGGGCAAGAACTGGCAGTCCCTCTACCCATCCGAGAAAGTAAAGGAGTTCACTCAAACGATTCTTCCGGAATTAAACGAGCAAGGTACCTGGAAAGGAGAAATTGCGGGAGAAGGCAAGGATGGCTCCAGAGTTTACCACTGTCTGGAATTAACCGAAACCCGAAATGGAGGCATCATCTGGCAGGCCCGAAACTGTCCGGAGAGTGATATTGCAGGAGAACCGGAGACAGAAGTAGGCGAGAGGATCTTCCAGCTAAGGGAAGGGGTAGCAAAATTACAGGACACCAAATCAAAAGGTGAAATTTACGATACCGCGCTTAAAGTTGCCGAAAATGTTCTAACACCGGATATATCCGTGCTCCACCTCGAAAAAGATCGCTCTCTCATGGCCAGAGGGAATGGGCTCGGGGAAAATAAGCCGACTCTACCGAACGAGATCTGCGCGAGGTTAACAGAACTTACCTTGCAGAAGGACCAGGTTATTCGTGGCGAGGACTTTCAAGAATACGGCCAGTTCGATCTATCTCAGCAGAAATACAAGTCCATTGTTAGCGCCCCGGTCGATTCCAGAGGTGCTCTCCAGGTGGTTACCTCCGAACGAGGTTACTTTACCGAGGAAGACGTCAACCTGTTGCAGATTCTGGCACACCACGTGGGAGAGCGGCTTTCAAGGGAGGAGGTCGAAGGTGACCTCCGGCACCAGGCGATACATGACCAGCTGACCGGTCTTTACAACAGGCATTACCTGAAAGAAGTACTCACCAAAGAAGTTGAGAGAGCCCAGCGGTACGGCCACAAACTGTCGTTTCTGATGGTTGATATCAACGGATTTAAGGAGGTCAACGACTCTTACTCTCACACCACAGGCGACAAGGTACTAGTAAAGGTCGGAGAGCTGTTGCAGGATAACGTGAGGGAAGTGGATACTGTCGTGAGATACGGGGGAGATGAATTTCTAATACTCCTTCCGGAGACCGGAGACGGATCCCGGACGGTAGTGGAGAGGTTGAAAACGAAAATGGAAAACTGGAACGAAGAGAACGAAATCATTGATTTCCCCCTCACTCTAGCGATCGGATCCAGTAACTTCGATCCCGAGGAAGAACTCAGCGTCGAGGAAAAAATCACTGAAGCGGACAAGAAGATGTACGAGGACAAAAGAAATTCCCAGGTGTAGTTTTTTCCTGCTTATCTACTCCTGTTTTAGCAGAGGGATCCAACCCCCTCAGATCTCTTTCCCCCATTTTAGAGGGAAATGAAAGGTTCCTTTCGATCTTCCACCCTCCCTTGCGGGATGTTTGGGCTCCGCACATCGATTAATTCCTTTTAAAAATGTTCCGTCTCCTCATCTTCCCTCTCGATTGGGGAAGATGACAGTTGGGGGTGAGGGTTAATGAGGATACCCGATAGATGTCTTCGCCCTGGTATCAAGTACCGAAACCTAGTACCTAAAAGATGGCAGGGATTAAGCTAGGAGTCCGGCTAAATAGGAAACCCGATAGGTGTTTTTTTACCTAGCACCCAGCACCTGCAACTTGTACTTCTTAAATAATCCAGCTAAAGGAAACAAAATGACTGTTCGACAGCTCACCGTGCCGGAGGTAGGCGTAATCGAGTTGAATATTCTCCCCCCGTATTCCCCATCCGATAGCCTGTCTTAGGTCGTCCATTATCCCCAGCCTCAAGGCAACGAAATTCCTTATCCACCACTCTATCCCGGCGCTAAGGCCGTTCGGCTCTACTCCACGATCGTGAAATTCGGCCTCCAGGTCGATTCCGGCTATGAAATTACCCGTCTCAAACCCGAGACCGAACGTTAACTCCTTGTTCCACGTTCTCGAGCCGCCTCCCGAACTGGAGATTTCACCGCCTATCAAATTCGAAAACGTCAACCCAACTCTTACCGGGCTGATTTCGTAGCTAAGTCCCGGAGTAAGCGACCCCAAAAGAACCCCGTCTTCGATCCCTTTCTGGATTATCCGGCCCTTTAACAATAGCCCCATACGCCCGAATGACCTCCCGATACGTCCTACCAGTCCCTGATTGCGGTATCGAAAACTCCTGCCTGTCTCGTTACCTCGCAGGTCCCGTTCGGTAAGTTCCCCCGAACTGAGTCTCCGATAAGAGACGCCAATGTTTTTTCTTCGGAGATTGAGCGTGGCGTAATGGAGTTCCCCTAACTGATTGGCGTAAAGAGAGGACAGCTCCCACTTGCCCGGTTTTTTTCCCTCGAGGAGATTATCGAAAGCACCGGCACTGTCGGCCAAAATTCCGAGCGAAACTTTTCCGATTCCCATGCTTCTGGCATCCAAGGGTAATTCGAAAAGAGAATCAATTCCCGTGGAGGCTGCATGGCAGTCGAGTGAGAGAAAAAGGAATAACAGTGCGATGATCGAAATATAGAGTTTAGGAAATCCTTTCATAATGGCTATTTTATTACTAGTTTCTTCACCTCCGACCACCGGATATCCCCGGAAATATTAATTTTCAACCTGTAAAAATATATGCCCGAATTCAGGTGGTGGCCGTTAACGTCAACGGGATTCCACCTGCTCTCAACCGGAAACCTCTCCTGTTCCCCGGAAATTTCCCTCTCGTAAAGTAATTTGCCGTCTGCGGCGTAAATCTTTAGAGTTCCCCCGACGGATTCCTTCGGGAGGTCGAACCAGAAAATACACCCATCATCGGGTATCGGATTGGGACCATGAGTCAAGAGTCCGCCCGTCTTAATAGGTGGCTCTTCGATCGAATCATCTGATGAATCCCTGACAGCTACGGTCAAAGGAGTTCCCTTCAGACTTGAAATAGGGATCTTTCCCGTGACGCAGTTATTCCCGGGACGAACGCTTACGTCCTCCGCCTGAATCCAGCCTTCTTCAGGTTGGTGGTACAGCAGATCTAGGTTTTCTTCTCTTTGGCTGGGATCCAATTTGTCCTGGTCATAGAAGAAATCAACGCTCGCGACCCCACTACTCAGATTGGTGACCTTGAGGTCCTTGAAGGAAATCGGGGTTTTCTCGGGTAAATTAAATTCAGGTTCTCCCTCGAGGTTATAACCGATAATAGTCCCCCGAACCTGATCTTCGCTCTCGATTATTTCCGCTCTTAACCCAGTCTCGGTCTTCCCCTCGTAGGAGCAATCGGTCTCTGAAATAAACTTCACTCCTAGTTTTCCTTCATCTATAGTGGGGTTTTGCTTGACCGAGATGGTTAGCTCGTCGGACAGTTTGACTCCGCCTTCAGTCGAGGCAACCAGTTTTAGCCGGTAAGTCCCCGGTTCTTCAGGCACGAATATAGGATCCACTCTACCCGGTTCGTCAACCTTCCAGTTTTCTTTTCCCGGCCCTTCCAGTAGTTCCCAGGAGACGCTAACGGAACTCCTTGATTCATTACCGGATATAGCACCTTCTAACTTCGCGCTCGAACCGAGCTTTATAGACCTGTCCCTCCCCGCTTCGACGTCGAAAGGGCGTTTTGGTTCGATTGAAAAGGATCCGAAGTCGGTCGCGCCATCGTTATCCCTCACTTTTAAACTCACTTTGACTGATTCCAGGTCCGAGCATGCAACTGAAACGTATTCTTTTGATCCGACTTCGTGATCGTCGTCCCCGTTGAGATCCCAGCGGAAGGATTCGATGTATCCGTTGGGATCTTCGGAATTTGAACCGTCCAGTTGTATTTCTTCTCCCAGCGAACACTCCGCCGGTCCTGTGATCTCCGCGACAGGAGGATTGTTCTGATAAACGGAGTTTTTAGTACCTGGTGTTCCTTTTATTTGGTTCCCGTCTTCGTCTAGCCCGGTGCTGCTGACTGCGGGGTCATTGTCCTCCCAGTTATCCGTGTCCGTCCCCGATCCAGAATAATTACCCCTTTCCATCGTCCTTTTTTCGGAGTTATCACCCGCGAGCCAGGGTCCGTCGGGCTGGTTGGCCCTGTCCACGACGTCCCCCGTGCAGTTACTGGAATCGTAGAGGATCAGTTCACCGGGAGAGCTGTTGCTCAGTGATATGGTAGAATCCCAAATATCGACGAGGTTGGCTCCGGATTCATTTTTTAGATCGCCCTGGTGGGCCGCGTAGATCAGGTAGTCGTAGGGCTCTACGATGGTAGTGGTAGAACCGTCGGCGTCGGAAAAGTTAAGGCATTCTCCGGAAGAGGCACCGTACAGGGACCATCCGTCCAGGTCTACTGAAGAACCCGTTGTGTTATAGAGTTCAATCCATTCATCGGCGTAACTGGCCTCGGTCCCCATCCAGGCGATTTCGGTAATCACCAGGTCACCGGCCTCCTCGGAAAGGCCGACGGTGCCTAGGCCAAGTGCAAAAACTATTACGATAACACAGGAGATAAAGTTAAGACGTCGTCTAAAACTCATTTTTTTGGCTTATCCTATGGTAAAAGGTATCGGTAACTAATTGAAAGGATGTAAAACTGGCTGTCGGCTGTAAGTGATAAATATCTGTTAATTTGGTAAATTATGTCCTTGCAAAAGGAAAAAGTCACCTGTAAATCCGTATTTAAGGAGATTATAAAGTGTTAAGGCTCTTGTGGGTGAAGAATTTTTTTGTTCTCCGGTTTCCTCGTTAGTTTCGGACGAAAGCGGGGACCCAGCCTCATGTCCTGCTGTTCATTTGGCATCTAACTTATGGGTTTCAGGTTCGCCTTTTAAAGGAGTACATTTGGGTTGGCCCATAGTAAAAAATAAAGGCCCGGGAGTTGTTCCCGGGCCTTTTCATTATCTAAAAAGTTTACTTAGTCTACTATATTTACGTGTGGTTGTTTTACTTGTCGTTCCCTTTACCGTTTCCTTTTCCTTTGTTATTTTTATCTTGACCTTCTTCTTCATCCTCTTTGGGTGAGTTGGAATTTCCCTGCCCTGGCCCTCCGGAGTTTCCATGATCTTCTTTTACTTCATTTCCCTTATCATTTCCGTTATCCTCTTTCCCAAGATTACCGGGCGGAGTTCCACTATTATCAGCTGGTTGATCCGAATTACCTTCTTCGTTAATTTCTTCGTCTCCAGGTGGTCCTGCGCCGTCACTGCCTTGACCGGAGGAATTACCTTTATCCTTAGCGGCGTCATTCCCCGGTGTGTCTTTGTTTTCGTTACCATTCCCCACGCTTTCTTTATCGTCCTGGTTTGAAGGACCTGCTTCGTCGGATCCGTTACCGTTGTTCGCTTTTGCCTCTCCCTGGTCGTCGGTTGTAGCGGCCTCGTTTTTGTTGCTTTCCCCTTTGTCGCTGTTTCCCGGGTTCCCGGCCTTTTCGGGTTTACCCGCACTTCCGTTTCCGTTATTGTCGCTTTCCCGGTCCTGGCCCCGGACTTTTTCCGTCACCTGTTCCTCCTCGGACGTTTGGGCCATCTTTTTTACTACCATGGTAGCTTTCTTTTTATTTGATCCCTTTTCGGTTAATCCTTCTAAGTCTTCTTTATCCAGACCTGCTTTCTCCAGTACGGACAGAGGAACTCCACCACCCGGGTCCTCTCGACCGGCACTTCGGACCATACTGGAAGCCTCAGAACCGATTTGGTTCTTCGTGAGAACCTCCCCGAGTTCTTTGAGTGATTCTGCTCTATCCTCGAAATTTTCTACCACCTGTTCCGGTACACCTTTTTCTTTCATGTGTTCGGCCAGTTCTGCAAACAGATTTGATAGGGCCTCCTTTACCAGGGTACTCTTATCAACGTCAGCTCCGCTTACCTCGCTCATTACACTTCCCACATTCCTATACCCTATCTTCGCCTGGTCAGAGGGTGTTTGAACATCTTCCTGGCCAAGCACTACAACCGAAAACGCTAAAATCAGTGCTCCAATCGTCAAAGATATTATTAGTGTTCGCTTAAAATTTTTAAATAAAATAGTAACCACCTCCCGAAGGGTAGTGAAATAAATTTTCTCAATTAACGGTAACCTCCAGGGCAAATATATTCAAATGTATATTAATTAAACATAAGTTAAACTATTGCTAAAATTCTCGAATTTTATCTAATTAGGACCTCCCACATAGGTGACTACTACCGAGCTTGTTTTGTAGGAAGACCTATTTAACGGAGAGAAGGGACGCCTGTCATTGATCTGTCAGCACTTTTGTTATAGTCTACTTTTTTGCGAACAGGGGGCATTTTGACTTCGATCACTACTATTAGAGATAAAAGAATCGGGAGAATTAAAAGGAGGCTATATGGGGGGAGTCGATAAACTCGCGGTTATAGGAGCCGGAAAGTGGGGCAAGTATCTGGTTCGTAACTTTTCAGAGTTGCTCGGACAAAGTAACGTCACAGTGTGCGACTCGAATCAGGAGCGCCTGGAGGAAGTTAAACGGGATTACCAGGAAATCGATACTGCAGGGCGTTGCGACGAGATAATTGAAGACAGGTCAATACCGGCTGTAGTGATATCGACGCCGGGAACCACCCATTTCGAACTGACGAAGCGGGCACTAGGAGCCGGAAAGCACGTACTGGTCGAACGCCCTCTGGCCAAGAAGGTGAGCAACGCCGTAAAATTGCTGAAGCTGGCAAGGGAAAAAGATTCTACACTTATGGTGGATCACCTTCTCGAGTACCACTCAGCGGTGGAAGTACTGGATGAAAAGATAGAATCTGGCGAGCTGGGGGACATATACTACGTACACGGTCAGCGACTCGACCTAGAGGACCTGGAGACCGAGGAAGACATCCTCTGGAGCCTCGGTTCTCAGGAAGTCTCACTTATGCTATATCTGATAAATAAGGAACCGAAAGAAGTCACGGCTGACGGGGGAAGATACCTAGAGCGGGAGAAAGGGAGGGAGGATGCGGTTTTCCTCACTGTGGAGTTCGAGGACGGCGTTAAAGCTCATTCCCATTTAAGCTGGCTGGATCCCCACAAAACCCGAAGGATGACCGTAGTTGGAAGCAAAAAAATGGCCACGTTCGACGACATGGAGAGCAGAAACAAGCTGTGGATATTTGACAAAGGTGCTGAAGAGTCCGGCGAGGGAGGTTTTAACGTCCGCTACGGGGACGTTTACATCCCCAATATTTCCCTGGAGGAGCCAATGAAGAAAATGTGCCGTCATTTTCTTCATTCCTTCGAGAACGGGACCGAGCCGAGAAGCGACGGAAAGGACGGTTTGAACGTCCTGAAGGTCCTCGACGCGGCCCGACGGTCTCTCAAGAACGGTGGCAAACCGACAATAGTCATGAACGTAGAGGCAGGATGAAGATGGACCTCCTTGTTGCTACTTACCCTCGCCGGACACACCCCACTGAACTTTTGTAGCGGATGTCTTCAGGGCCTCCATAGCAGAACGAGCCCCGCGCTCGCCCGGAATTTTCGCAAAAAAGAACCCCCCGGTTGTCACGATAGGTAAGGTAGGGCTTTTTAGCCCTGGTATAGACATGGCTTGAAGTGTTTTGTGTTTCACTTTGGTAATAATTACTGGAAATTTACCAAAGGACGAGCTATTACGCTTCAACCAATCACAACACCGGACCTGAAAAATCCGGCTATCGATTTCCTGAATAGAAGGCTAACCCACACAAACCACCCGATCGTGGAAGTTCGCGCTGTTATATCTCCTGCATTAGGGCGGTCCCTGTTCTCCCGGAAGAACATAGGTAAAAAACCCATACAGTTAATTGATTACCTTTTCCCGGTAATATATACTTCATTTGGAGCAAGAAGAAAGTTATTATCGATCCTTCATCCGATCGGGGTGATAATCACGAATGCCCGATACTTGCCTCAACACGACCACTTTCAAGGTGGCTGAAATACGGAGAGAGTTTTGACATAACCTGTTAACCGTCAAACAAAACCAGGTCGTTAGAAAAGCCGTCAAGTCCGATTAATTTAGTAGATTTGACTTACGACAGGAAGCTGGTTTATTCCTACATTCTAGCGGGTGAACTGTAAAGAACGGCTGGATTCAGGTACAATTACTTCTCACCTGGAGGAGATCAAAATGGAACTAAAGTTAAGCGAATTGAAGAGCAAAGAAGGAAAGTTTGTCTCGATCGACGAACGTACCTCCCTCGATACCATAAGTTTCCACAAAGACGAACTGGAAGTCGCGGATCAACTAATCGTTACCGGGGGAGCGACCTTTACTTCGGAAGAAGGGATCATAAACGTTTCAATCGATTTTACCACTACCGTTATCGAACACTGCCGGAGATGTCTTGAACCGATCGAGACCAGAATAGATAGACACGAAGAGATCGAATTCCGTCCCGATATGGAAGCCGAAGTCGAAAGCGAGGGAGACCTTTCCATATACAGGTACGAAAGCGGTAGCGGGACGATCGATCTTTTACCATATATAATCCGTTTCCTGAAGCTGGATCTGGAACCTTATCCCCTCTGTAAAGATGATTGCGAGGGGCTCTGCCCAAACTGTGGAGCAAACTTAAACGAAGAAGAAGACCACTCCTGTGAAACTGATGAGGAAGGCGAAGCAAAGGACCCGAGAATGGAAAAACTGGCTGAATTGCTGTGAACAAATCGGAAGTCATTCTGGGAATCGATCCCGGACTCGCCACCTGCGGGTACTCCCTGGTCGAGGCTTCTGGCCAGAGGTCGTTTGAGCTAAGGGAAAGCGGGGCGATTCGTACATCATCTGACGAGCCCATGGACGCCAGGCTTGAGTCGATTTATTCGGAAGTGAGGGATTTAGTCGAGGAGTACGAGCCGGGAATGGTCGCCGTCGAGAAGATATTTTTTAGTAATAACCAGAAGACGGCGGTACTGGTGGCTCAGGCCCGGGGCGTTATTATCCTTGCCGCTTCCGGCCGAGAGGTGGTCAGTTATTCCCCGCTCGAGATCAAAAAGACCATAACTGGATACGGAAAAGCAAATAAAAAACAGGTTCAGACGATGATTCAACGATTACTCGGATTGAACGAACTTCCCTCTCCGGCGGACGCCGCCGACGCCATAGGGGTATCTCTTTGCTGTGGCCTCGATGCTAAGTCCGCCGTGAATCAGCAGTGGGAGGAGGCAATGGAATGACCCTCGTTCCAGAGGAGCCGGAAGAGGACAGGCTCCTTCTTATAGACGGTCACGCGATAATGTACAGGTCGTTCTACGCCATTCGGGGGCTGGCAACAAGTAGCGGATTTCCCACGAACGCTATATACGGTTATTTACAGTCCCTCGAAAAAGTGCTGAAAGAATTTCCTTCTTCTCACGTCGTCCTTGCCATGGATTCCAAAGGAAAGACAATCCGCCACGAAGAATTCGAGGAATACAAAGCCAATCGCCCCGAGATGCCGGAGGAACTCGCTCGGCAGATTCCCAAAATCGAGGATATTACCGAAAGCCTCGGGTACAGGGTTGTCAGGAAGGAAGGTTACGAAGCGGACGACGTAATAGCCAAGCTGGCAAACCTGGCGCGGGATGCCGGAATGGATACGCTCATATTTACTGGCGACAAGGACCTTGCCCAGCTCGTCGACGATACCGTGAAGATAGTCGACACGGGGGACGACAACGAGTTAGAGGTGATGGACGCCGAGGGAGTCGAAGAAAAGTACGGGGTACCCCCGGAAATGATCAGGGATTTTCTCGCCCTGATCGGTGATACCTCTGACAATATTCCCGGTGTGCCTCAGGTCGGCGAGGTTCGAGCCCAGAAGCTACTTTCCCAATTCGACTCCCTTGAGGATATCCTTGAGGGGGTGGAAGAAGTTGACTCCACCAGGGTCAAGAACAATTTAATCGAACACGGCGAGGTGGCCAGGGAAGGCAAACACCTGGTTGAACTTCGGGAAGACTTCGAACTGGAGTACGATTTCGATGATCTCAGAATCCGCCCTCCGGACATAACGAGAGCCCAGGAACTTTTAAAGGACCTGGAGCTCGCGTCATTCCTCGAGGATCTGGGCGACGAGGGAACTGAAATTTCCTGGGAACTGGTCAATACCGAGGAAGAGTTGGGCTCTCTGGCAAGTAAGGTGGAGTCCCGGGGCGAATTTGCCTTCGATATCGAGACCGACGAACTCAATCCAATCGACGCAAACCCCGTGGGAATCTCCATTGCCCTGGAAGAAGAACTCGGTTATTACGTCCCCATAAGCCACGGCGAAGTCGATACTATACCCAAATCCACCGTACTGGAGAGGTTAAAACCGCTCTTCGAGGACCCTGAACTGGGAAAAATCGGGCAAAACCTCAAGTTCGACGGGATCGTCCTGAAGAAAGCCGGGGTCGAGCTTTCCGGTATCACCTTTGATTCGATGATTGCATCCTACTTGTTAAAGCCGACGAAACGGCAACACAACCTCAAGGAGATAATTCAGACCTATCTCGGCAGGGAAGTAGACGAGTTCGGCGACCTATTTTCCCAGGAGGAAGAAAAAGATTTCCGAAACCTGCCGATCGACGAAGCCGGGCCGTACGCGGCGAGCGATGCCACGATCATCTGGACGCTGAAGGACCAACTTGAAGAAAAGCTGGAAGAAAGGAATCAGAGGGACCTCTTCCGGGAACTGGAACTTCCCTTGATCAACGTGCTCAGGGACATGGAATACCACGGAATAAAGCTGGACACGGACAGACTTGCCGAGGGCGAGGAGAGTTTGCGGGAAAGACTAGACTCTCTTCAGGACGAGATAAACGACCTGGCCGGCGAGGAGTTAAACCCGAACTCACCAAAACAGGTAAGAAATATTCTGTTTGAAGAGCTGGACCTGCCCGTCATCGAAAGAACCAAGACCGGTCCTTCAACGAACGCCAGGGTGCTGGAAGAACTATCGGACAAACACCCGCTACCCGAAAAAATAATTGAGTTCAGGGAACTGAGCAAACTACTCAATACCTACGTGGAAACTTTGCCCGACACGATTAACCCCAGAACGGGAAGGATTCACACCTCGTTCAATCAGACCGCGACGGCTACAGGCAGGCTGTCGTCTTCGGATCCCAATCTTCAAAACATACCTAAGGGCTCCCAGCTGGGAAGCGAGTTACGGAAGGCTTTCGTCGCCCCGGAAGGTAAAAAGCTGATCGGGGCGGATTATTCCCAGGTCGAACTCAGAATATTAGCTCATCTCTCGGAGGACGAGGAGCTATTGCGGACGTTTGAACGGGATGAAGACCTCCACACCAAGACGGCCGCCGAAATTTTCGACGTGGGCAGGGAGGAGGTCGACGAAAAGATGCGGGACAGGGCAAAACGGGTAAACTTTGGAATAGTATACGGGATTACGGAGTACGGACTTTCCCGAGATCTTGGGATTCCCCGAGAAGAAGCGGAAAAGTACATCGATCGGTTTTTCGATCTCTACCCCCGGACTAAGGAGTTCATGGACCACCTGGTGGAAATCGCGGAGAAGAGACACTACGCCTCGACGATGTTCAACCGCCGGAGATACCTCCCGAATATTAACAGCAAAAACTGGCAGAGGAGAAATTACGATAGACGAAACGCGATTAATACACCGATTCAGGGCAGCGCAGCGGACCTGATGAAGGTAGCCATGCTCGACGTGAAAGAGGCTATAGACGAGGACGAGCTACCCGGTGAGCTGCTCCTCCAGATCCACGACGAGTTGATTATGGAAGTACCGTGGTTCACGGTTGAGGAAGTGAAGTCAGAATTAAAAGGGATTATGGAGCACTCCCTGGAGCTCAAAATTCCGTTAAAGTTAGACGTCGCTTCGGGTGACAACTGGGGCGAGCTTTAATTTTCCCGTCCAGCCCTCAGGGCGGGGACTTCCCCGTTTTTCCAAATTTTTAACCCCACTTATACGACCGCTCATAGGTACTTACCAGCCTATTAGCCAAATAAAACACGAGGATCTAGGTCGGCATTTTAGAAAAATCTCCTCGAAGTTCGGGAGGATGGGAGTCCCTAGCATCCTGATCCAATCCGATCAGTTCAACGTGCCCGTGGGAGGAAGCTTTAGTTAAAAAATTACTCTATCCCCCTTGATATGGTGCATAGAAAAATAGTGCTCGAAAATGATTGATTTGTAAATGGGTCTCGAAAGTATGTATTATTATTTTCCGGGATATATAAAATGAGTGAACAAACTGTGCATCTTTGGCAGGAAATCAAAAAAAATCTAGAGAAGGAGCTACCGGAGGCGAGCTTCGAAACCTGGGTCAACAACCTAGAACCCGTTGACCTCCAGGACGGCCGGATTGAGTTATCAGCTCCCAGCGGTTTTATAAAACGCGGACTGGAAGAACGCTACCTGGACCTAATAAAGTCCACGGTTAAACAGCTGACCGGTGAGGAAAAAGAGGTCAGCGTTCAGGTAGCTGAACCGGAAGAGCGTGACGAGGCAACTGAAAGTGAAGAAAATCTGGACGGAACGAGCCTCCAACCTCCCCCAGTCAGTTCCGGCGGTAATTCAACCGAAGAACCCTCAAGTCCGGCCTCCTCGGGGGGCGGCTCTACCCCCCTCGAGGGCCAGGAAAGAACCGGTAATACAGCCGGCCAGATGGCTCTCAACAGAGAATACACCTTTGACAATTTCGTAAAAAGCAAGAGCAACCAGCTTGCAAGCGCGGCCAGTCGAGCCGTGGCTGAATCGCCGGCAGAATCTTACAACCCTCTCTTTCTATATTCAAAAGTCGGATTGGGCAAGACGCACCTCCTGCACTCCATCGGTAATTACCTGAAAAAGCAGAACCCTGCTGGCCAGGTAATTTACACATCCTCGGAGAGGTTCGCCATAGAGATGATCCAGGCGATAAGGCAGAATAAAAATGACGAATTCAGGAATAAATATCGATCCGTTCAGGCGTTCCTCCTCGACGACGTACAGTTCCTCGAAAACAAAGAGGGTACTCAGGAGGAGCTGTTTCACACTTTTAACGAACTTTACGGGAACGACAAGCAGATCGTCCTGACTTCGGACCGATCTCCACAGGAGTTTTCCGACCTCCAGGATCGGCTCGTATCGCGTTTTAGGTGGGGTCTGGTCGCGGACATCCAGCCGCCAAACTTCGAGACTCGAGTGGCCATACTCAGGAAAAAGGCGGCTCAGAAAGGGTTAAAAGTTGACGACGAAGTGCTGGAGCTAATTGCAACCAGGGTATCGACCAACGTACGGGCTCTGGAAGGCGCCCTGATAAAAGCCGTGGCCCACGCGAACCTCGCCGGCGGAAAGCTAAAAATCGAAGAGGTTCGAAGCTTCCTACCGGACGAGTCGAGTGAGCCCAAAGAGCTCACAGTCGGCTCCATCAAAGAAGTCGTCACGAGCAATTACGATCTATCCATCGAGGACCTGGAAGGAAAAAGCAGGAAGAAAGAGATCGCCCGGGCACGACACATAGCGATCTACCTCTCCCGCGAGCTGACGGACAGTTCTTTTCCGGCCCTGGGAAAGAAGTTCGGGAGTCGTGACCACAGCACGGTAATGCACTCCCACAAAAAAATAGACAGCATGATCGAAGACACTCCTCTTCTCTACGAAGAAATAAAGGAACTAAAGGAAGAAATCCGCTCCAGCTACGAAGCTTGAATTGTCATAACCCGCATAACCTGAAATAGAAGGTCGAAGTTCCAGTCAATTTTTACTGGTCGTGTTTAAATCCAAGCGGAAGATCTATATTTAACCGTCTAAATATCTAAGGGTATTCTGAATTCGGGCATAGAACTCCGAGCCCAAATCGAGGTTTTTGCCTTGATTATCGTACTTGATCAACCGCGCGGAACTTGCGTAAAATAAATGTACTCAAAAAATCAGTTGGCAATTTAACTCCCTAAAGTTGGTGATCGACTTGTCAGACAGCGTAGACGTAAAAGTACCGGAGTTAGGTAAAGTCGAAGAAATAAGCATTGTAGAGTGGAAGGTATCTCCCGGGGACAAAGTAACAAAGGGAATGGAAATAGCGGAAATTGAAACTATGAAGTCGACGTTTTCCGTCGAATCTCCGACGGATGGAATGGTCGACGATATCCTTATCGAACAGGGAGAAAAAACTGAAGTAAATAGAACTATGGCTAGGATAATCCAGGCTTAGATTTGCGGGTCTGGCCAGCACTTTTTATACTTTTTTAATCAGGGGGGTGATTTAAGAAAACTTTCCTGGCTCGAACTAATAACGACTCACTCATACCTTATAAAGGGGGTATTATGTTTAGGAATAACTCGAATATAACAAGATTTATTGCTTTGTCCTTAGTTATTGGTCTGCTAAGTTTTGGAATTACTATAGTTTCCAGCCTTGGAATCAATGCCGTTGCTCAGGACAAAAAGAAGATTGCAGTAGTCACTGACGTCGGAGGTCGGGGAGACCTAAGCTTCAACGACATGGGGTTCAAGGGTGCGGACGAAGCCGCAGCCGAGTTCGGAGTCGAACTACAGGTCGCTCAACCGGCAAGCGAGGCTGACTATCTTCCTAATGTAAGAAATTTAGCCCGTACTGGCGATTACGAAGTAATAATAGGAGTAGGTTTCCTTCTAACAGACGCCATCGAAACAGCAGCAAAGCAATTTCCGGACCAGAACTTCGCCCTAATTGATGCCGTAGTCGATCAGCCCAATGTACTTAACTTCGTATTCCAAGAACAGCAAAGCAGTGCACTGGTGGGCGCTCTAGCCGCGATGACCGCGGCCCACTACGATTACTCAAAGGTGGGCATCGTTCTTGGCATTGAAATACCGCCACTCTGGAAGTTCGAAGCCGGCTACCGATTCGGGATAAAATGGGGGCTGGATTATTACGAAAAGGTCACGGGAGAGAAGGCAAACGTCGATTTGCTCTGGACTTACACCGGCACGTTCAGCGATGTCGCAAAAGGAAAATCCTCCGCCAACGCTCAGATATCTCAGGGTGCAGGTCTGGTTTACAACGTCGCCGGGCCTCTAGGTCTGGGGATACTGGAAGCGGTCAAGGATAAACTCAACCAGCAGGGAAAAGAGGCAGGCCCTCCGTTCATGATTGGAGTTGACGCAAATCAGGATTATATGGGAAACGGCAATAAAGTTCTTGCAAGTGGAATGAAGAGAGTGGATCGAGCTTCCTACATAGCGGTGAAGCGTGCAGTTGAGGGAAACTTTGAAGGTGGAACGGAAGTATTAGGGCTGGATGACCAGGGTGTTGGCATGAGTCGTTACAATCAACTAGTTGACTTTATTCAGTTCGGTCTGAAGGGAGACCAGATCAAGGAAGAAGACGTCGATACGATAAAGGATAACTGGCTTGAGATGAGAGAGGAAATTCCGCACTTCGTCTGGACCGGGGTCAACGAACTGGAGAACCTTATAGTAAGTGGCAGCCTAACTCCGCCAGCACCTTCGACCGAAGAGGAAATGAAAGACGTTAGAAAAGAATATCCATAAAAAATAACAACTAAAAACCCACCGGGAAATCCCGGTGGGTTTTTTACTTTATAATGCCAAAAACAGATACCGCCGAAGGAAAAGATACCGGAAGAACCCTGCTAAGAGCCGAGGGGATTTCTAAAGGTTTCCCTGGCGTCTGGGAGCATCTAATACTCAACGAGATAGACTTTGACGTAAAAGAGGGCGAAGTCCACACCTTGCTGGGAGAAAACGGAGCAGGGAAGACAGTTCTGGCAAATATACTTTCCGGCTTTTACGGAAGCACGGCAGGTAAAATATACATCCAGGGTGAAGAGGTCGAACTAAACTCGCCTCAGGACGGTCTGGAGCACGGCGTGGGGATGATCCACCAGGAAGTAATGCTGGCAAAACCATTTACGGTGGCCGAAAATGTGACCCTGGGTACGGACGATTCGGATTTTTCTTACCCCCTTGACAAGGTCGAAAGCAGAGTATATAGGTTATCCCAGAAGTACGGATTGGAGGTCGACCCAACCGTCAGAGTTGGCGACCTCTCCGCGGGAGAACAGCAGCGAGCCGAGATCCTGAAAGTACTTTACCACGAGCCACAAGTACTCATTCTCGACGAACCCACTTCGCTCCTGACTCCCCAAGAAGCCCAGCAACTATTCAAAGTCCTCCGGGGGATGGCTGACGAAGGATTCGGGATAGTTTTTATTACCCACAAAATGGAGGAAGTAATGGAGGTTTCCGACCGGGTAACCGTCCTGAAATTAGGAAAAGTCATGGGGGAAACCGACATCGAGGAGACGGACGAAGAGGAACTGACAGAAATGATGCTGGACGAAAAGATTCCCATTCATCTCGAACGGAAAGAATTCAAGAAACAGAGCACGTCCCTCTCTGTCGAGGATATCTACGTCACGGGACCAAGGGGGAATACGCAGTTAAACGGTGTATCACTGGACCTCCACGAAGGAGAAATTCTCGGTGTGGCAGGAGTCTCAGGCAACGGGCAATCCGAGTTAATTGAGGCGATAACGGGACTTCGAGAGATAGACGAGGGCAGTCTCATCATAGAAGGAGAAGATATGACCAATGCTTCCCCACGCGAGATTCAGGAAAAGGGAGTCGCCCACATGCCGGAAAAACGGAGGGAAATAGGTGTCGTGGAACCGATGACCGTAGGTGAGAATATGGTCCTGCGGGATTACCGGGATTCTCCTTTTTCCTGGCACTCCGTATTAAATCGCTCTGCCATAACCAATCACGCCGAAGAGATAATAGAAGAATTTGACGTGATAGCACCGGACATCTGGAAGTCGGAAACCAGGATTCTATCGGGAGGAAACATTCAGCGAATGATCCTTGGCAGGGAAAGCTGGAGAGACCCCGAGATTATTATCGCTTCTCACCCCACTCACGGACTAGATAGGAGGGCTGTAAGTCACACATGGGAGTTATTCATCGACCTCCGGGACAGTGGTTCGGCGATCTTGCTTGTATCCGAGGACCTGGACGAGGTAATTTCTTTGAGCGACAGAATCGCGGTAATGTTCGAAGGTAACGTGGTGGGAATTGTCGACTCTGACGAAGCTGACAAGAGTGAACTGGGAATGATTATGACCGGGGCATAAAAAATTAACTACTGGTGAATGAGATGCTTACACGTATATACGAGCAGGTTAAACCAATATTAAACTCATTTCTGGCCGGCCTCATCGGTTTAGCTGTGGGAGCAATTATCATGGCTATATGGGGTTATGCACCTTTTGGCGCCTACGATGCGCTGTTTACAGCGATATTTGGAAGTTTTTACGGGTTCAGCTCTACTCTGGCCCGGGCTACTCCGCTCATATTGACCGGTCTCACTTTTGCAATCGGTGTCCGTGGTGGAATATTCAACATAGGGGCGGAAGGTCAGGTATTCATGGGGGCGCTGGCGGCAATTTCCGTTAGCTTATTATCTCTTCCTTCCGGAATTCACGTACTGGTTGCAATAATAGCGGGGGCGATGGCCGGTGCCATCTGGAGCCTACCCCCGTCCTTTCTAAAGATAACCAGAGGAGTCCACGAAGTAATCTCGACTATAATGTTGAACTGGGTTGCGCTCTACTTTGGAATGTACGCGGTTGTAGAATGGCTGGGAGACCCCCAGCGAGCCGAGAAGTCCATCAGTGCCGCCACCACTTCCAGGTTACCCATAATGGTTAGCGGGACGAGCCTTACATACGCTCTGTTTGTCTCTCTCGCTTTTTCTTTATTGATTTTTTTCCTCCTCTGGCGGACGACACTCGGGTTTGAATTAAGAGTAGTAGGGCAAAACCCGGCCGCCGCCAATTACGCGGGTATAAAAGAAAACTACTCGATTAACTCCACATTTATTCTTGGTGGTCTGGCTGCTGGTGTAGCCGGGGCTTTGCAGATAATCGGTCACCCACCTACCTACGCTCTCTATTCCGATTTGTCGACCGTAAGAAACCTGGGGTTCGATGGAATAGGCGTTGCGTTGATTGGACGAAACCACCCGATAGGCGTTATTTTCGCCGCAGTTTTCTTCGCCGGTCTCAACGTAGGGGCCCGGACCATGCAGATAACGGCCGGCGTGCCTCTGGAAATGGTAAGGATTATTCAGGGGGTAATTATTATTGCCCTCGCAGCACCCGAACTAATTGAGCTGTCGAACCAGCTACTGCCAGCCGTGAGGAACTGGATAAATGAGGTGAAAGCCAGCTAATCATGGAATTTTTTACTAGTTTTCTCAGAATATTGGTCATCTCTTTGAACGCCATGGTTCCCATCACCCTCGCTGCAGTGGGAGAAATAATTGGAGAGCGTTCGGGAGTAATTGACATAGGCCTCGAGGGGATATTGCTGATAAGCGCTTTTACCGGTGCTGTCAGTGCCCAGGCGACGGGCTCCCCCTACGTCGGACTGCTGGCAGGTATAGTAACGGGTTTTGCGATCGGCGCACTACACGGGTTTATCAGCGTTTATCTCAAAGGTGACCAGGTAATAAGCGGAGTCGGCATCAACCTTTTCGGCGGAGGTCTTATAGCCTTCGGCCTTATCGCAGTTTGGCAAACCCCCGGACACCACATAGTTCCTGCTTCTGCGAGAATGCCAAAAATTGATACACCTTTCGGTGGAATAAGCTATATAACGATATTGACTCTGGTAATAGTCTTTTTGGTATATTATCTGGTTTCAAATACAAAGCTCGGCCTGAAAATAAATATCTGTGGCGAACACCCGAGAGCGGCGGATGTCGCCGGGATAAATGTAGAGAGGATCAGGTTCTTTGCGACAGTTTCCGGCGCTATGCTGGCCGGACTGGGCGGCGCCTTTATGAGTTTAGATTGGTTTGGAGTACTCACCAAAGAACTCGCGGCCGGTCGAGGTTTTATCGCTCTGGCCACAGTAGTATTTAGCAAGCTAAATCCCCTTCTCGCCTTACTGGGAGGATTTATCTTCGGCTTTTTCGACAGTCTGGGAGTCTGGGTTTCGAGCGCAGCCGGGGTGAAGAAATACATACCCTGGCAGTTCATATTGATGACTCCCTATATTGTAACCTTACTCGCCGTTGCTGGTGCAATTGGTAGGGCAAGGTTTCCCGATAAACTAGGAGAGCCCTATCAGAGGGAATAATTAAAATGAATTTCCTCGACACTCTGGTCAAGAAACGAAACGGCGAGAAACTTTCACCCCCTGAAATCGATCGCTTAGTAAAAGACTACGTAGCGGGTGAAGTGCCTGACTACCAGATGTCCGCCTTCCTCATGGCGGTCTACTTTAATTCACTGGATCGGGAAGAGACGGCCAAACTCACAACGAGCATGGCAAACTCCGGCAAACAGCTCGACCTGTCCTCTGTAGATGGGATTAAAGTCGACAAGCACTCCAGCGGGGGAGTCGGGGACTCCGTCTCGCTGGTCCTGGTTCCGCTGGTCGGAGCCGTGGGGTTAAAGATAGGCAAGCTCTCCGGCAGAGGTCTGGGACATACCGGCGGGACCATAGATAAATTGGAGTCGATTCCCGGGTTCCGGGTTAGTCTCGACACCCGAGAATTCCTTACAGGAATGGAGAAGGACGGAATGGCGATAATGGAACATACCTCCGATCTCGTTCCCGCCGACCAGAAGCTTTACGAGCTGAGAGACGTGACGGGAACGGTCGAATCCCTCCCCCTGATCGTAAGCAGTATCATGAGCAAAAAAATTGCCTGCGGTCCCGACGGCCTCGTCCTGGATATCAAGTCCGGCGCCGGGGCCATAATGAAGGAACTCGAGAGGGCCAGGGAGCTGGCTCAGGGTTGTGTCGACATAGGAAAGGAAGTAGGTCTAACCGTAACCGCCCTTATAACGGACATGAACCAGCCCCTCGGTCGCGCGGTAGGTAATTCTCTGGAGGTCCGGGAAGCGATAAAAGTCCTGAAGGATGAAACCTCGGGAGAACTCCGGGAGGTAACGGTAAACCTTGTAGCCGAACTTCTCCTCCAGTCCGGAAAGGTCGATTCGATTGAAGAAGGCGTAGAGTTTGCCGAAGATAAGCTGGCTTCGGGTCTTGCTCTGGAAAAATTCGAAAGGCTAATAAAAAACCAGGGCGGAAATCCTGAAATTATCGAAGACCCGAGCCTGCTTCCAACCAGCGAAAATAGGGTTGATGTAAAACTTGACGGAGAAGGTTACGTCTCAGGCCTTGATGCTTTAAAGATAGGCAGGGCAGCAAACATCCTCGGCGCGGGCCGGCAGGAAAAGGGAGAAAAAATAGATCACGCCGTCGGAATAGAAATCGAGAAGAAAATCGGGGACGAAGTACCCAGCTCCGGCAGGGTCGCGACGATACATTACAACGACGACTCGAACCTGGAAGAGGCAAAACCACTGGTGCGCGAAGCCTTCACACTGACCCCTTCCCGGACCGCGAAACCGGAACTGATCAAAGAGAGGATAAGGTAACTTTATTAGCTTTAAGACCCAATCACCCCCATTCTCTCTTTCCCCCATCGAGGGGGAAATGAGTTTTAATGATCCTTCTTAGTCCTAATGGTTCCACTCAGGTAATGCTGACATACAGTGATTTGAGATCAAAAATGTTCACTCAACTGATTTTT
>JAGXKX010000101.1 GCA_018335015.1 Candidatus Bipolaricaulota bacterium | reverse complement strand
GAGGACAAAGTACCTGTCCCCGATTACTATACGAACCCGTCCCCGGAGAACGATATTAGTCTGGCCAGACTCGAGGAGCTCTATTTTTCACATGGGGCCAACCAAAGACACTAAAGTGAGGAGCTGGTGAAATTGCTGGGTGACGAACTGGTTATCGAAGAACATCACACCAAACGGGCCCGGGAGATCACAACGATTCTGGAGGATAAATTATCCGGCAAAGACAAGTTCGTAGTTACCGTAGCCGGGGAGTCCGGATCGGGCAAGTCAGAACTGGCTTCCGAAATTGCCAGGCTCAACGGGGAAAGCGGAACTCCAACCGGCATTCTTCAGCAGGACGATTACTTCGTCTTTCCTCCCCAAACCAACCACGAAATGCGCAGGAAGAATATAGACCAGGTCGGAACCTACGAGGTAAAGCTCGACTTCCTCGACGCCAACCTCCACTCTTTCAAGAAAGGAGATGATTCAGTATACAAGCCGCTGGTCGATTACGACGCGGACAGAATTACCACCGAAGTCAAAGAAGTGGGGAAATACAGAGTTATAATCGCCGAAGGAACCTATACGACAACACTTAATTTCGTTGACTTTCGAATTTTCATCGATAGGAACTACAGACAAACCTACGAGGATCGAAAACGCCGGGGCCGGGACAGGATGGAACCGTTCGTCGAGGACGTTCTGGAACGGGAACACGAGATAATAACCTCTCATAGAGTCCGGGCTGACCTACTTGTAACCTCCGACTATCAAGGCATCAAGTTCCAGGCGTAGGTCCACGATCCCTGTAAACTTTCCTGGAATCGAACCCACTTGACTCAAAACGTCCTCAGGTAGTATTTGCCTTAGGCCGGGAAAAGATTTACCATAAATTAGTGGTTCAATTAGAATTGTTAAGGAACTGGCTTCGGCCAGTTACCCTGGCGACGGTTTTTACTAAACCAAGTAGGGCATTTCTCAAGGAGGGATAGCCCCATGTGGCTAAAAAAAGCTAAACTTACGTTTGTTCTGGTACTGGCAGTAGGACTGTTAAGTGTTGGCGCTTTGAGCGCGGAATTAGGAACGAGGCAGAACCCGGTTCAATGGCTCTTTCCCCCGTCCACGAACGCCACGGTCATAGAGGACGTGGCAAACGAGATCGCGAGGGACCTTTTCGAAATGACGGATATCTACATCGAGCCCCACGTGACTGCAGATTACGCTGCCCTTATCGAAGCGGTAAAGGCAGCAGAAGGTGACACGATGGCCACGCCAACTACCGATCAATACGCTACACTTTATCAGGAAACGGATGGAGGGGTTCATCCCAGGCTTGCAGCTGTTAGATACGGTTATCCGTACTACTTCGCTAGCGTCTACGCTCCACGGGACGAGATGGACTACCATCCTAATACGGAAGATGCTCTGGAAGCCCTGGAAGGTAAAACCTGGATCTACAACGACGTGGGTAGCACCTCTGGTTACGTAGTTCCAAAGAGGATATTTGATAACCACGGAGTCGAAATTGAAGACAGGGTAGAAAGTGGCGGTCATACTGCATCGCTTATCGCCTTGCTGGAAGGTAGGGGAGACTTTGCGACCTCTTACGGATCCCCTCCCACCCCACCCGATGGAGTTTACTTTGACTGGGAGTACGGCGACGATCCCGAAATCTGGATCTGGAACCATGCGCTCGATAAACTCTATCCGGAGGAAGTCAGGGGGATGATCTACGATACCAGGCAGGCAGCCGGAGATACCGGTATGTACGATTACTGGGAAGTTATAAAAGAAATAGGAGTAGTTGCCACCTTCGGTCCCATGCCGAACGACGCACTGACATTCGTCAATGACTTTCCAAAGGAAATGGAAGACAAGATCGTCGAAGCCGTGGTGGAACACATCAGAACGGAAGAAGGTTCCGAGCTCTGGGGTGACTCCAACTTCTACGAATGGACCGACGTGGAAAGGATCTCGGACGATTACTACGACGGTTACAGGGAACTGGTAGGCTATCCAGTGCCCGACGAAGAATAACTGAATATTTTATCGACAGAAAGGGCGGGAAGTCGAATTTCCGCCCTTTCTGTTTGTTTTTTCATCCTCGGAGGGGAGACATAACTTGGCTCAACTAGAAATCAACAACCTGACGAAGATATATCCACCGGACGTCCTTGCCCTGGACGATATTTCTTTTGAGGTCGAGCAAGGAGAATTTCTCGTGATCATAGGGTTATCCGGCTCGGGAAAATCCACCCTGCTTCGCTGTATAAACAGGTTAATCGAACCGACGGAGGGCAGCATTAAATTCGAGGGGAAAGAAGTAACGACCGCCTCCAGCAAGGAACTAAAGGCCATTCGAAAAGAAATAGCCATGGTTTTCCAGAGATTCAACCTAATAGAACGTTCCCTGGTATTAACCAACGTCCTTACCGGTCAGCTGGGTGAACTCAGTTTCTGGAGAAGCATGCTCGGTCGCTTCCCGGAGGAGATGAAACAGACTGCCCACGAAAAGCTTAAAACAGTCGGAATACCGGAACAGGCTTTCAAACGGGCCGATGAACTAAGCGGAGGTCAGCAGCAAAGGGTCGGCATCGCCCGGGCGCTGATGCAGAACCCAAAACTTCTCCTTGCCGACGAACCCGTTTCCAGCCTGGATCCGGCAACTTCCGGAACCATAATGGATTACTTAGCGGAGATAAACGACCAGGGTAAGACGGTGGTTACCAGTCTTCACTTTTTGGACCTGGTCAGGAAGTACGGAACCCGAGCTATTGGATTAAAAGGCGGTAAGATAGTCTATGACGGCCACCCAAAGGATATAGATGACGAAAAGTTCAAGGAGGTCTTCGGTGAAGAAGCCGAGAAAGTTCACATTTCCTGACCTCACCGAGGAAATTAAACCCCTGTTACTCGACTGGTTGATCTGGGGTTACCTTGCCTACACGGTAATTTTCCTCCTCGATAGCTACTGGTATACCCAGTACGTGGATTGGTACGGTTCCTTAACCCTGCCACCATGGGGCTGGGCCCTAACCGTTCTCGGGACTTTAGGGTGTGCCGTGGCCAGCGAAAGGTTTGGTATAAGCGTGGGACTCAAGTCGATAAGGGGTGAAGAAAGGTCACCCCAAAAGACCTGGGCCCTGACCAACTGGGGAATTACAACGGTGGTACTGATCGTCTTTACCTTCTGGGTTGGCTGGTTGACCACTGACATGGAACTCGGAATAATAACCCGCAGGGCCACGAAGACTTCTCACCTCTGGTACGGCCTGTCACATCCGGACTTTACTCACCTAATAAATATAGACCCGGAACTAAATGATACCATACTTGGCAGTCTGATAGATACTTTGTTCATGGCCTACCTTGCAACGCTTATTGGAGGAGTTCTGGCCGCGCCCCTGGGTTTTCTCGGCGCGCGGAATATCATGGGAGGAAGCCCTTTCAAAAAGGCGATTTTCTATATCACCAGGGCCTTTTTCAACGTGGTGAGGTCGGTAGAGAGCCTTCTGTGGGCCATCGTTTTCGCGATATGGGTCGGCTGGGGGCCGGCCGCCGGAACGTTCGCTTTGCTCATTCACTCGATGGCTGCTCTGGCAAAGCTATTCTCCGAACAGGTGGAGTCGATAAAGAAAGGTCCAATCGAGGCCGTTCAAGCCACCGGAGCTTCGTTCTGGCAGATAGTTAGGTATGGAGCCGTCCCCCAGGTTATACCCCAGTATACCGCGTTCCTGCTTTATCGGCTTGACATCAACGTCCGCATGGCGACCGTTATTGCTCTGGTAGGCGGAGGAGGAATAGGTCGGTTCTTTTTCTACTATAAAAGCCAGCTGGACTGGAACCAGGTCGGGGCGGTGACAATAGTTATAGCTACGGTTGTTTGGGTGCTTGACTACATCAGCGGCAAGGCAAGGGAGAAGATAGTATGAACCAGGAAACCGAAATACCGGAAAGGAGTTCCTGGCCGTTCTGGAGAAATCTGGGGTTTGTCATTCTTTTCGCCGTCGCTTTCGTAGTAGCGTTAAACAGGATCAACCTGGACCTCTCTCTCCTGGTGGACAACTTTCCCAGTACCCTAAAATTATGGTCGGCATTTGCCAAACCGGACTGGTCCGTTTTTGGAGAAGGGGTTTTCCTGCTGATCAAGACTCTGTACATGGCCTTCATGGCAACGGCGCTTGCTTTGCCCTTTGCCATAGTCCTTTCATTTCTCGGCGCGAAAAACCTGATGAACTCTCCGATTGCAAAGGCCATTTATACGTTCGTCAGAGGCCTGGCCAGCGTCATCCGGTCAATTCAACCAATTATCTGGGCAATAATTTTCGTAGTCTGGGTAAGGACGGGGCCGTTCCCCGGCGTGCTGGCTCTCTGGATCCACTCCGTCGCCGACATGACCAAACTCTTCTCGGAAAGGGTCGAGAGCATAGATACGGGGCCCATGGAAGCAATTCGGGCCACGGGGGCGGGAAAGTTGTTGGTATTGGTATACGGAGTGATCCCCCAGATCATCAATCCCTACCTTTCATTCACCCTTTACAGGCTGGACATAAACGTGAGAATGGCAACGATAATCGGGATAGTCGGTGGGGGAGGTATAGGTATGCGTCTCTACAGCTACATAAATAAATGGAACTTCCCGAAAGCGGTCGTGCTGACGATGCTGATAGTAATCATGGTCTGGGGAATAGATTACCTGTCGAGCCGTCTCAGAGAGAGGATCGAGACCGGAGGGGGAGAAAAGACCCAGGAGTACTCTATTTAAAAAATTTCTCGTAAAGGACATAGAGGGGACTTGCCTGGCTTCCGGTTTTACTTCCCCGTGGATCTTCAACAGTTCTTTCACCATCCCCGTACATCATTGTTTTGTCCTCCTGTGCCTCCTGCCTATTACTTGGCAACTTATTTAACCTTAAAAACCTACCAGTAGACGAAATCCCGGCAGCCAGGTAATAGGCAGGAGGCTTGAACTAAAAAATATAGTGATTTCTCCTGTCCTTCACGTTGCTTCCGACGGTAGTCAAGAACCCCGCACCAAGGTACGGGGCTTGTAGAAAAGCTTTTTTAACCATTTTTAGGTTTTTTACAAAAAAAGACCCAGCAGTCAATCGAGGACATGATCCTTGAGAAAGCATGCAGGCAATCTAAACGTTGATTTCGCATTCTGGTAAAAATAGAGGAGTCCTGCTCGATTGACTGCTGGACAAAAACCAGCCGATTCCTCCCCA
>JAGXKX010000100.1 GCA_018335015.1 Candidatus Bipolaricaulota bacterium | reverse complement strand
TCGGATCTGCCAGGGGAACAGGTAAGGGGTTGTACTCCTCGCGCTGGTTGATTCTCGGTCTAGTCGTGACCTCCTTAAGCCTTGTATTCCGGTTTTTATGGCCCGGACAGGACTCTTACTCGATCCTATTCTTCTGGATACTGGCCTCGATTGTCGGAGGGGGCGTAGGCCTCGGCCTTTACCCCGTTCTTGCGCGCCAGGCAGCCGCTCTTGCCCTGGCCGTCACCGCACCGCTGGTCGGCTACAAATTACTGAGGGACTACGGGCTGTCGTTTAAATCCGGGCGAAGTCCGGTAAGTCCTTTCCTGGATTTGATCTGGGTCTCGGGTTTCTCGACCATCGCGGGTTTGGTGGTCACGGGCATCCTCCTCGACGAATCGTTCGTGCTCAAACTTCAGCAGTTTCGAGGGGTAAAAGTGGCCCTATTTTTCCCGTTAATTCTACTGGTTTTCGCGGTCCTTTCTCGGGACGTTATCAGTCTTTCAGAGTTAAAATTCGATTACAGGAGCGGCCTCCTAGGGACCGCGCTTCTAGGACTTTTCCTCTTTCTACTCTTAAGGAGCGGTAATTTCACCTTTCTCAGGAGCGGAGACCTGGAAGATGCGATTAGAAGATGGCTCGAGAACACCCTGTACGTAAGACCAAGATTTAAGGAGTTCGCTCTCGGTCATCCGAGCTTGATTGCATGGCTCTATCTCGCCGGTCGCTCCGGAGAAAAATTCAATTTTTGCAAGCTCGCCCTGATGTTGGTAGGATTTATGGGTCAAATATCCGTTATAAACACGTTCTCTCATATCCATACCCCCCTAATCGTGTCCTTAATTAGAACGGGAAACGGTCTAGCAGGGGGGCTAATTCTGGGAGGGATCTTTCTCGCCGTTATTCTTGGGGGTGAGCACGTTTGGAATCTTCTAAGAGGATAACAATATCGGGCTATTACGGATTCGGAAACCTGGGAGATGAGGCAATCCTTGAATCGCTAGTCACTTCCCTCAGAGATCGGTTTGGGGAAGGACCTGAAATTGTCGTCCTGAGCAACGATCCCGAAAGAACTGAAAAGATCCACGGAGAGAAGGCCGCCAGCCGGTGGAATCCCGTGGTCGTATTCCGGACTCTAAAAAATAGCGGCGTTTTAATCAGTGGAGGTGGGGGGCTCCTCCAGGATAGAACGAGTTCTGCATCTCTCTGGTATTATTTAGCTCTGCTGTACCTCGCACGAATCCTATCCGTACCAACTTACGTATTTGGCCAGGGAATTGGTCCGATAAACAAGAAATACAACGAGTTCTTACTCCGGGGAGCGGCATCCGGAATTAAAGGTTTCCACGTCAGGGACGAAAGAAGCGCCGAATTGTTGAGATCGTTCGGGTTAGGAGACGACGAAATAATTGTCGGGGACGACCTCGCTTTCCTGCTTTCCGAGAACGAAGCCCGCCAGGAAGAGTATCTAAATTCTCGGGACAAGGAAATTGTCGGGGCGGCGCTGAGAAGTGACGTAGAAGGGCGTACTGACGTCCTGAGGGCCGTCTCCAGTGGCCTGGATATGCTGTACGAAAAATTCGACGTCAACGTGGTACTTTTTTCCACAAACTCCCTGGCCGACGAGGATATTAACACCGAGCTGCGAGCTTCCACTGAAGCTCCCTGCAAAATCATCGATGTTGACCACCTCTCACCCGCTCAGCTTGTAGAAATGATGGGGGGGCTGGATCTGGTCATCGCCGGAAGGTTGCACGCTCTTATTTTTTCTCTTCTGAGCGTTACTCCGGTTCAGGGTATTAGCTACGATCCAAAGATGGACATCCTGATCGAAGAACTGAACGACCTGGAAGAGGACAATGACTTCTCCATCTGGCAGCCGGAAGAATTGATAAAAGCTACGGAGTACCTGTCGGATCTGGGGTCAATCTATCAGGAAAGGCGGGAATTGAGGGAGGAAGTCTCCAGAGCGAAGGACGAGTTCAACCGAAGGGCGAAAAATCAACTGGGCGAGGCTCTCGACTGGATCGAGGAGGAGCTAGCAGGTGAAAGACGGACGGGATAAAAGGAACAACGTTTCAATACACGAACCCGTGATGGTAGACGAGGTGCTAAATTACCTCGTCCCTGAAAAATCGAAGGGTGGGGTCTTCGTCGACGCCACTGCTTCTACTGGAGGCCACGCGATCGAGTTAGCCCGGAGATTGGGACCGGAGGGAACCCTTATCGGGCTCGATCTCGACGAGACTGGACTGAAAGTCGCAAAGGACCGGCTTTCCGGCACCCCACCTCAAGTAAAGTTATATCAGGCAAACTACAAGGACATGAACCTCGCCCTGGAAGCAGCAGGTGAACCCGGCGCGGACGGGTTATTGTTTGACCTTGGGTTTTCTTCCTTCCAGATAGACGAACCTTCCAGAGGATTTTCTTTTCAAAATGATGGTCCCCTGGATATGAGAATGGACCCCGGCGGAGAAATTACCGCGGAAAAGATCGTAAACGAGTACTCGTTCAAGGAGTTGAAACGGATAATTACCCGGTACGGAGAGGAAAGCTGGGCGGACGGTATAGCCAGAAAAATTGTTGAGCGCCGAAAAAAAGAAAGGATAACCACGACCGGAGAGCTGGCTGAAGTAATAGAGGCCTCAATCCCTGAAGGCGAAAGAGCGAGACGAAATCAACACCCGGCTACCAGGACCTTCCAGGCACTGAGAATAGCCGTAAACGACGAATTGGCTAACATTGACCAGGGACTGGAAACGGGATTCGATTGTTTGAATAAAGGTGGAGTAATGGTGGTTATCTCCTATCACTCACTTGAGGACAGAAAGGTAAAACGTTTTTTTGCCTACAGGGAAAAAGAGTGCATATGCCCGCCCGATCTGCCGGTCTGTCGGTGTGAAAAAGATACCGAAGTCGATATTCTAACTGAAGGAGCTGTTCGCCCCTCGGAGGAAGAAATCGAGAAAAACCCCAGAGCTAGGAGTGCAAAACTGAGGGCGGCGAGGAAACTCGTCAACCGGGCAAAATGAGGGTTCGATCAGTATGAATAGTTTTCCTACATGGGTAAAAATCCTGGCGGCGACACTGATAATACTGTCACTGGTTTTTCTTTACCTCTGGCAGGGCTGGCAAGTAATCTACCTTCAACGGAGGGTCTCGAAGCTGGAAGAAGAACTGATTCCGCTCAGGGAGAGAAAAAGGGAACTCCAGATTGCCGTCGCTCGTTATTTTTCCTACGATAGAATAGAGAGAATTGCCAAAGAAAGACTCGGAATGGTTGAACCGGAGATCACGGAAGAAGAACCAAACTCCGAATAGATAATTTACTTGCTCTCAAATCTTTCACCATCGTATGAAGCGAAGCTTAATTTATGAAGGTTGACTTCATTTTTAACTGCTGACTCCCTGCCCCTTACGGGGCAACAGATTTAACCTTTAAATTTTAGTAGTAGACAATATCCTGCAGCCAGGTAAGGGGCAGAGAGCAGTTATTCGGGCCAGACAACTAAATCCGCCGTAGGGGAAAGAACTGAGTTGCTCTTATTTAACCCACTAACGTTCACTGGTCAGCCAAGAGGGGGTTTATGGCTGTGGAAAAACTAGCTGACTTCTACCAAACTTAACCGGGAAAGAGGATGATAAATAAAAAAAGACTTTATTTCGTGCTCGCGGTTCTTGTCGTCGGAGTAGGACTAGTAATCTGGAGGCTGGTTTCCGTCCAGATACTCCAGCGAGAGGATTGGCAAACCAGGGCTGAAGCCGTTCACGAGAGGAAAATCTCCATATCGCCCGAAAGAGGGAAGATCTACGATCGAAAGGGAAGAGTGCTCGCTTTTAACCGGGAAGCCTACGAGGTAGCGGTGGACTCCTACAACATGACCAAGCCCGAACTCCTGATAGATATCCTCGGAGACGAGCTAAAGATCCCGGAGAGCGAGCTAAACCAGAAGATATATCAGGAATCCTACTTCACTTGGATCGACAGGTCGGTCAGTTACGAAACCGGACAGAGAATCAAAGCCCGAGCAAATAACGCCGATATCGACGGAGTAATCCTGATTGAATCGAATCGCAGGGTCTACCCTCAGGCCGATCTAGCAGCGCCTATCGTCGGCTTCACCGGAGTGGACGGAGACGGCCTGGCAGGGGTAGAGTACTCACGAAACAATCTTCTCGCCGGAAAGCCGAAGGTCCTGAGGATGACTTACGGGGCAAACAGAAACCCATACAGGAGAAGAGTCCTGGTCGAGGGCCGGCCGGGTTACGACGTCCATCTCACCATAGACCTTAAAATCCAACATATCCTTGAAGAAAAGCTAGGGGAAGGCGTGGAGCGCTTCGAGGCAAAACGGGCCTGGGGTGTGGTACTTGACCCGAGGGATGGTGCGGTACTCGGTATGGCAAAAGACGAAAGCTTCGACCCGAACTCTTACAACAACTATAGTTCCAAGGAGCGGAAGAACCTCCCCGTATCGGAAACCTTTGAACCGGGCTCGATTCTCAAAGTGTTCTCCGGTCTCGCGGCTCTGGATCACGGCGTAGTTGATCCAGACACGACGGTAAATGGGAATTCGCCGATCACCCTGTACGGTCACTCCATAAACAACGCGCAGTACAGGGATTACGGTAGAGTACCTTTTTCAGAAGTAATAAAACACTCCATCAATACGGGAATCATCAGGGTCTCTCAGGAATTAGGAGAGCGAAACCTTTACAACTTCTTAAAAAAAGTAGGTTTCGGAGAAAAAACTGGTGTGGAATTACCCGGTGAGGAAGCGGGCCAGCTCAATCACTACAGCGATTGGTCGGGGTTGTCCATCAGTTCGATCCCCATCGGCCAGGGAATATCGGTAACGGCTTTACAGCTGGCCGCGAAAATGGCAACCGTCGCTAACGGCGGTAACCTTGTCAAACCTTCTATAATAAGCAAGGTAGAAGGGCCGAAAGGAAAAACCATTTCTTCTTTGAGTCGCGAGAAAACCATAGGGGGCCCAATTGCCACGGAGGAAACCGTAACGGAAATGAAAAACATGCTCCGGATCGTCGTGGAAGAGGGCACGGGCCAGGACGCAGACATACCGGGTTACGGCGTTTCGGGAAAGACCGGGACAGCCCAGAAGCCGGCAGAGGGGGGGTACGCCGCGGACAAATACATCTCGTCGTTTGCCGGTTACTTTCCTCAGGAGAAACCCCAATACCTCATACTGATAGTAATAGACGAGGTGGGAACCAGACCGGTCTGGGGTGGAGCGACAGCCGGAAAAATCTTCAACGAAGTAGGGACTAGAATTATCAAATCGGTGGAAGATTAATTCCAGTTCAGTTCTTTCACCAGCGGCGCATTTATCTGCTTTGCCCTAATAAGCGCTCTCTCCCCCTTACCTGGCAACT
>JAGXKX010000003.1 GCA_018335015.1 Candidatus Bipolaricaulota bacterium | reverse complement strand
CCGGTATGCCCGGATGTCCTTTCGGCCGGCCACGGGGCCCGGCCTGCTTTGTGTTAATTAAAGGATAGAGCCGGATCCGTTCGGCCTCGACGTTCAGCTTTGACTGAAAAGGATTTTCCCGAACGGTAGTAACATGCTAAAAAAATATTACTGAATTAGTTACTATAAAAGGGGTTAAATTATGAATGAAAGAAAATACGAACTCAATAAAATCGACGAATATACCTGGGAAGTCCCGAAAACTGGGAATATGAGAGTCTCTGGCCGCCTGTTCGTGGACGAGGATACGGCAAGGGGACTGGTCGACGAAGCCCGCGGGGGAGCCGACTGGAACGCCCTGGACCAGGTCATTAACGTTGCTTCCCTTCCAGGAATAGTAAAAGCCTCAATTGGCCTGGCTGACATTCATCCTGGTTACGGTTTCCCCATAGGCGGAGTTGCCGCTTTTGAAAAGGAAAAGGGCGTGGCCGTAGCCGGTGGCGTAGGATTCGACATAAACTGTGGCGTTCGGTTGATGGAAACGCCATTAACCACCAACGAAGTCGAGAAATCGAAAGAAAGAATTGCTGACGCTCTGTACGAGACTATACCAGCCGGACTGGGTTCGGAAGGCGAGATTGACCTTTCGATCAACGAGATTAATCACGCTCTAACCGAAGGAGCACAGTTTTCGATAGACCGCGGCTACGGGTTCGAGTCGGATCGTGAATTCGTCGAGGAAACGGGTAAGATCGAAGGAGCCAAACCGGATCACGTAAGCCGTAGAGCCAAGCAAAGACAGTTCAAACAAATCGGTACCCTGGGTTCCGGAAATCACTATTTAGAGATTCAGAAGGTCGAAGAAGTATACGAGCCGGAGGCCGCCAGAGCTTACGGCATATCGGAGGATCAGGTTGTAATATCAATTCACACGGGTTCCAGAGCCCTGGGCCACCAGATAGGCCAGGACTATCTGAAAAAACTAGAGGAAGCGAGCAAGAAATATGACCTCCCGATCATGGAAAAGGAGCTGGTCTCCGCCCCTATCGACAGTCCGGAAGGTCACAAATACCTCAGTGCAATGCGCTGCGGCATCAACTGCGCTTTTGCCAACCGTCAGGCACTGTCAGGGCTGGCAAGACGTTCTCTCAAGCGGTCAATCGGGTTGAAACCACGCGACATCAAAACAGTCTACGAAGTTGGACATAATACGGCAAAATTCGAACGCCACGAATTCGAGGGAAAAAACGAAGAGCTGCTCGTCCACAGGAAAGGCTCCACCAGGGCATTCGGCCCCGGCAGGGATGAACTACCCGAAGCCTACAAAGAGGTTGGTGGTCCGTTACTCGTGGGAGGAACGATGGGAACGTCTTCTTATATCCTCAGAGGATCCAAAAAGTCAATGAACGAGACGTTTGGTAGCGGTATCCACGGCGCGGGCAGGTCGATGTCCAGGAAGAAGGCGAAATCCAAGTTCTGGGGAGAAGACGTCGAAAAGCGGTTAAATAAAGAAGGGATAACGGTTCGCACTCATTCCTATCCCGGTCTTGCAGAGGAAGCACCGGGAGCCTACAAGGACGTGGACCGTGTCGTTTCCTCGGCTCATCGGAGCGGACTTACACCCGCGGTTGCTAAACTCAAGCCTCTAATGGTCGTCAAAGGTTAATGCCGGCCCTTCACGAAAACTCGTTGAGGAACCCGGGATATATTTGGGGACGAACTAACTGGTTTACTTCAGCAAAGATCCGGTAAAAAACTTCCCGGTCCTAGATAGAGCGGACTTCGATATCTGCGCCTTCTTTTTCAGCCTTCTTTATTTTATTCGCCTGTGGGGAGTTCCGGTCCAGCTTTATCCTTCCCTGCTTGGAGACGGCACCGGAGAATACCCGCCTGCCGTCCACTGATATCTCCACTTCCTTCTCCCGAAGGGAGGAATTAAAGTTCAATATCAGGTATTCGTCCGTCTCTTTTATCTTTAATGTTTCGTCCTTGGACGCGCGCTCCTGAAAACTTCGGACGTCGATACTGAGTCCTAACTTGTCTTCAAGTGCGTCGATTTTCTCTCCACCTCTGCCGAGGACTGCCGGAACGTGGTTATCGGCCACGTATATTGCGATTCTGTTGTCGGACTTTATCTCCAGGTCGAATTTAAAGTTGAATTCGTTGCCGAGGTAGTACTCCAGTTCCCTTCGGGCAAGTTTCCATATGGGCTTCTCATCCGAACCTTCCACTCCCATTACAACGACCTGCTCGCCAAACGTGTACATCTCGTAGGTCAGATTGCCGCTATCGAAATCCCTTACCTCTATCACCGGTCGGGCGAGGTCACCCTGCTCCATTCCCGACGGGGTTTTAACTGTTAGCTCGACGTCAAACACCTGCTTGATATCTCCTCCGTCGACGTGAACTACAGTATCGACTATCTGCGGTATCATTCCCAGTTCTACCCGGCCAATCAACCGTTGTATGGAGTCTATTGCCTTTGTGGCATGGACTACACCGACCAGCCCGACCCCTGACATGCGGAGATCGGCAAAAACCTCGAAATCGGCCGTCTGCCGCATTTCGTCGAAGATGGTGTAGTCAGGCCTTGTCAGTAATAGAACCTCTGCCGTATTTGCCATCTCACCGTCCAGGTCCCTGTACTGACTGATCTCGGGCGATACATCAAGGTCTCGAGGTTTCTCCATAGTCTTGACTATCCAGCCGGAGGTTCTAAGAAACTCTGACAGAGCTTGAACGAGGGTGGATTTACCCATGCCAGGTGCACCCGACACAACCACTCCCCGGTGAGATTCGTTCAGCCTCTCTTCTAATAGATCCGAATAAGAATAATCCCCTATTTCAGTTTTCTTGACCGGCCTGGTAGCGGTAATCTCCACGGCATCCGAGAATGGTGGTTTGGCAATAGCTATCCTCAGGTCTGCAAGTTGAACAACCGACGCTCCCCCCGAATCCATCTCGATAAACCCTGATGGATGGGTGTCGGCAACTTCCACTATCTCTTCGGCAAATCTCTCTAGCTTCTCAGCACTAACCTCTTCCTCTCCCGTGGGTTGAAGGTTCATACTGCCCGGGGTCCCTTTCTTCGCTTTTGGAACGGTACCCGCCCTCAGGTGAACGGACATGGTTTGGTCGTCAAAGTATTCGAGCAAGCCCAGTCTATTTAAACTGAGCGTTGCCGTTTCTTCCTCAGGCTGGTCAAGAATTACCGAGATACCCTTGCTCTCTCCTACAGAGGCCTGAATTTTGTCGCTCGTAACGAGCGTTGCCCCTTCTTGCTCCGCCAGGTCTCTGATCATGGCATTTATCTCACCCGAATCCTCCAGATCAAGTTCCGATCTGGCCGGCCTCTTACCTTTAAACTCGAGCTCGACTCGGTCCTTTTCACATCTCTCTCTGAGTCTTTCCAGTTCATTTAACCCTTTGTATCCTGTTTCTTTTCCCTTGGAAGCCTGAGCTTCCAGCTCGGCAACAACTGCTTCGGGTACTATGATCTTTGCTCCGTCTATCTTTTCTTCAGCTAACAGGCCAGTTACCCTGCCATCCACAATAACACTCGTATCAAGAACGTACTTTTCTTTCTCCGTATTCATTTCCGTATCTCTCCGTGTATTGTCAAATAATTAATCTTCCTGGTAGGAAAAACCAAAGGTGTCAGTCAAGCGAGGACAGAATCAGCTTTGCCAGCCGTTCGTGATCGTGCTTGACCGTCCTTTTTCCTTCTAGCTCAACAGTATCTACCAGATCATCAAGCAAAGGTTTGACTCCATATTTATTATCGTCGACCAAATCCGGCTCGACAAGCTCGGCTCCTTCCCGGGCGTACCTATCCAGCAACTCACCGCTTGCCTTTCCCACGTTAACAACCACGTAATTCAGGCCGGAGACCTTCAAATAGGCCCCCAGTTTTTCAAGGTGATCGGTCGCTGAAAAACCGTCAGTTTCTCCCGGCTCCGTCATGATATTTGTTACGTAAAACTTGTCTCCCGAAGCCTCCTCAATCGCCTCTCCAATTCGATTGACCAATAAGTTTGGAATAAGAGAAGTAAACAGACTTCCCGGACCAAGCACGATAACGTCGGCAGATTTTATTTCCTCGATTGCCGGTGGATACGGCGGTGCCTCCTCTTCCAGCTGAATCCTTTCTATTTTTTTAGGGTGATCGGACAGGCTGCTCTCACCGGAAATCACTTCGCCTCCTTCTAGACGGGCAACCAGGTTCGTGTTTTTTAACGTCGACGGGATTACTCTTCCCCTTATGTTCAATAGTTTGCTCGTCTCCTCAATAGCCCTGTCAAAACTACCTTCCATCTGCTCAACCCCGGCAATTATCAGGTTCCCGAGGGAATGCCCTCCCAGTTCGGACCCGTTTTCAAATCTATGCTGAAATATCTTACTCATCCGAGACTCGTCGTCAGCAAGAGCAATGAGACAGTTTCTGATATCCCCCGGAGGAAGCATGTCCATTTCGCGTCTCAACCTGCCAGAACTGCCGCCGTCGTCCATAACAGTCACAACGGCGGTTATATTTGAGGTATATTGTTTTAGCCCCCTCAAAAGGACAGAGAGGCCGGTGCCACCACCAATCGTCACGACTTTCGGCCCCCGGTTCAGTAATCTATTCCTCAGAATGAGATCTGAGGGAGGCCTATCCGGGAAATCCAGGGGGTCGGTTACGGATAAGGCAAGTCGACTCACCGCCCATATCAAGCCGAGGACCCCTCCTAAAAGAGCGACCGCTGCGGCCAAATAGTAATAGATGGGGTTTGAAGAAAGTAGATCGTAAAGCGCGCCGACCTTCTTCCCGCCAATTAGCAAAATCAGCGAAAAACCAACCATCAGGCCGGATAAGACCCCAAGAACCCCCCAGCGTTTTATCCTCACTCCGGGATAGAACCATTTTGAAAACTTGTTCCAATTCATCCGATATACTCTACTCCTTTGGGGTCAATTTCACGTCCATCACTTCTTCGAGCTCGTCCAACCTCTCCAGCAATTCTCTCTCGGCTGCTACCCTAAAGTCTTTTCCGGCCTTTACAACCTTGTAACTATCGGTCTGATCGTCGGTAAGTGTGAAGTAGACAGGCGTGTCCCCCTCCCCCGGGAGGTTCTGAATTTTCTCCAGAATCTCATCAGAAACGAGGTTAGCGTTCAGAACTATCTCCATTTCAGTTTCTACTTCCGTCCAGGCCTGCTCGATGGGTACTACTTCTTGGACAATTAGCTGCCTTTCACCGTTTCTCTCCCCTATCTCTGCCTTTATCAACAGTATATTATCGGTCACCAGGGAGGAAGCCGACTCGTCAAATACGTTCGGAAAAGCTACTAATTCCTGCTCCCCGAACCCGTCGGAAAGGGTTATGAAAGCCATCGGGTCGCCACTTCTCGTACTTATTTCGTTAATCTCACTTATCCTGCCCGCCAGCCACGTAGAACCGTTAAGCTCTGCACCATCCAGCTCGTCCAGCTGACAACAGGAGAAGGAGTCGAGCTCGAACCTGTGCTCTTCCAGGGGATCGCCGGAAATATAGACACCCAGGAACTCTTTCTCAAGCCTGAGCTTCTCCCCCCGGGAGAACTCCTCCATCTCTTTCTTCGAAGTATCGTTCTCCTGGAAAGAAATTCCCTGGTCAAAGAAAGACCGCTGGCCGCTCCTCTGCTGATCGGCAGAGATGCCGCTTACCTCCAGGCCCTTATCCATCTGGGACAGGAGGTACTTCCTCGTCCCGAACTCGTCCATAGCCCCCACCTTTATAAGGCTCTCCAGAGACTCTTTGTTTAGATCTCCTCCGAGCCTTTGACAGAACTCCAGGAAAGAAGAATAACCGTCGTCCCGTTTATCCACGATGGACCGGGCGGGTTTCGAGCCCACGTACTTTACCGCTTCCAACCCGAACCTAATGTTTCCGTCTTCCGTAGGGGCAAATCCAAGGAGGCTTTCGTTGGCTGAAGGCGGGAGAACTTCTATGCCCATATCGTTACAATCCTTTATGTACTTTTCCACCTTGTCTTCGTTTCCTCCCACGGACGTAAGAAGGCTGGCCATATAGGAGGCAGGGTAGTTTGCCTTTAGCCAGGCAGTCCAGTAGGAAATCAGGGCGTAAGCTGTCGAGTGAGACTTGTTGAATCCGTAACGGGAAAACTTGTCTATGTCGGCGAAGAGATCGTTTGCCTTCTTTTCCGATATCCCGTTCTCGACGCAGCCCTGAATGAACTTTTCCCTGAGCTGGTTCATCACTTTCTTCTTTTTCTTCCCCATCGCAACCCTGAGGGTATCAGCTTCAGGAAGCGAAAACCCCGCTAGCTCCTGAGCCATCTGCATTATCTGCTCCTGGTATATCGGCAATCCGTAAGTTCCATCCAGTACGCCCTCCAGTTCCGGATGGGGATAAGTCACGTCCTGCCTTCCGTGCTTTCTTTCAATGTAGTCCTCGGTCATCCCGCTTTCCAGTGGTCCGGGACGGTACAGCGCGTTCGCCGCTACTATATCCTCGAACTCCTCGGGCTCGAGTCGTTTCATCAATCCCTGCATCCCTTCACTTTCCAGCTGGAATACTCCGACCGATTTCCCCTCTCTTAGCAACTCGTAGGTGGCTTCATCACCATCAGGGATATCTTGGATAGAGAGGGATTTCCCCTCGACCTCCTCTATCAGTTCGAAAGTATTCTCGATGATGGTTAGGTTCCTGAGACCGAGGAAATCCATTTTCAGCAACCCGATTTCTTCCAGCACATCCATGTCGTACTGGGTTACAACCTCGCCGTCGCTCAATCGCTGCAACGGCGTGTAATCAGTGAGTTCGCCCGGAGCAATAACTACTCCTGCAGCGTGGGTGGAAGCGTTTCTCATCAATCCTTCCAGCTTACCGGCCACCTCGAATAACCTGCTATACGTCTGATTGGCTTTTGACTTTTCCTTTAACTCAGAGACGTTCTCAAGCGCCTCGTCGAGCGAACTCCGGGGCGGTATAGCCTTGGCGATCTTATCCGCGTCATCGTAGGGAATATCCAGAACCCGGGCTACATCCCTGATCGCGCTTCGGGCCGCCATAGTATCGAAAGTACATATCTGGGCGACCTGGTTTTCCCCGTATTTGTCGACCACGTACTCGATGACTTCGTCTCTTCCATCCATACAAAAATCAATATCTATATCGGGCATGCTTACCCGGCCCGGATTGAGAAAACGCTCGAACAGGAGATCGTGCTCCAGCGGGTCTACGTCAGTAATCCCCAGTGTATAGGCAACTACGCTTGAGGCAGCCGATCCGCGACCCGGCCCGACGGGAATGTCGTTCTCCTTTGCGAATTCGATAAAGTCCCTGACGATTAAGAAGTAAGTCGGGTAACCCATATCGTCTATTATGCCGAGTTCGTGATCTATTCTGTCTTCTATTTCCTCCGTTATTTCGCCCCAGCGGTCCTTTGCACCTACCTCCACCAGTTCCCTCAGGTAGTCAAGAGAAGATCCGTAACCGTCCGGTACTTCAAACGGAGGTAACAGGTAGTCGTCGCCAAAGTCGAGTTCCACTTCACACCGGGAGGCTATCTCGACGGTATTTTCAAGAGCCTCGGGAAGGTGGGAAAAGCGTTCTCGCATCTCCTCAGGAGACTTCAGGTAGTATTCCTCACCCTCGTACCTCATCCTGTCCTCGTCGGTGATCTTCTTGTTGGCCTTTATATTCAGAAGGACTTCGTGGGCCAACCGGTCTTCCGGCTCGATATAGTGAACATCGTTAGTTGCGACCAGGCCGAGGTCGAGCTCTTCGGCCACCTCAATTAACTGATCGTTCAGTTCGTCCTGACCTTCTACGTTCTGGTCCTGAAGCTCGAGATAAAAGTCCCGAGCACCAAAAATTTCGGAGTATTTTTTTCCGGCTTCTACCGCGCCATCGTAGTCGCCCTGGAGTAATTTTTTCGGGACCTCTCCGCTCTTGCAGGCACTGAGAGCAATAAGGTCGTCCGAATACTCGGAAAGAAGCTCCCTATCCACTCTGGGTTTGTAATAGAAACCCTCCGTGAATGCCTTGCTGGATAGCTTTACGAGGTTCTGATAGCCCTGATTGTTCTTTGCCAGGACGACCAAGTGGAAGTATTTATCTCCTCCCTGATTGCCGCCTCGCTTTTCGTGTCGGCTCTCAGGGGCTACGTACAACTCGCAGCCGATAATCGGCTTTATTCCGACGTCCTGAGCCTCCTGATAGAACTCAACTGCGCCCCGTATATTGCCATGATCGGTCAGAGCAATTGCCGACATTCCCTGGTCTCTTGCTTTCTCCAGCAAACCCCTGATCGTATTGGTCGAGTCCAGGAGGCTATATTCGGAATGGGTATGCAGATGGACGAAATCCATAGTTCTCCTTCGGGCTAACCGTTTTCTTCGGGCTCCTCATCCGGGGGGTAAATAAATCCGAGCTCTTCTTTTGCCAGCTTCTCTACGTAGTCCAGGTCATTCCGTTTGTTCCTCTTATCCAGTAGTTCCGAGATATCTTGCCTTATATCGTCCCTCTCTTCCTTCAATTGAGCTATCTCGGCCTGGAGGGAAAAAATATTCTGAAACCTTTTCCAGTAGATCCAGCCCAGAAAACCGGCGATGATTAAGGCAATAATTAGCAAAACAGGAACGGTCCGATTATCCAAAATTTCTCTGACTCGCGAACTCTTATTTGAGGTAGCTCCCATAACTAGTTATGCGGATCCGTCCCGTGAAATTTGGCTGACCAAGCACTACATCGGCCACTCGGCCAGAGGTAATTCGTATTCTTCCTCGATTCTGAGTAGCTGGTTGTATTTACTTAGCCGATCGCTTCGAGATAGGGAACCGGATTTCAATTGCGTGGTGGGCAATCCGGTTGCCAGGTCCGCGATGAACGTGTCCTCCGTTTCACCCGAGCGATGAGAAATTACGGCAGAGTAACCAGATCTCAAAGCAGTTCGTACTGCTTGAATAGTTTCCGTAAGAGTGCCAATCTGATTCACCTTGATCAAGATAGAATTGGCAGCCCCCTGGTCTATTCCTCTTTGCAATCTTTTGACATTGGTCACAAAAAGGTCGTCTCCCACTATTTGGACCCTGTCCCCCAGTCTATCGGTCATTACCTTCCATCCGTCCCAGTCCTGCTGATCCAGACCGTCCTCTATTGAAATTATCGGGAATTCATCCACCCACTCGTCATAGAGTTCAACCATGTCCCCGGACGTGAGGCTAGATCCTCCGATGTGATAAGTGCCGTCCCGGTAAATCTCGCTTGCCGCGGGGTCCAGAGCGATGGCCACGTCATCTCCGGGCTCGTATCCTGCCTCCGTTATACCTTCGACCAGAAGACCCAGCGCTTCCTCCTCACCGTCCAGATCCGGAGCAAAACCGCCTTCGTCTCCGACCGAAGTCGGCATACCTCTGCCCGTTAAAATTTCCTGCAACTTGTGAAAAACTTCGGAACCCATCTGGGCCGCCTCGGCAAAACAACCGGCGCCTATCGGCACTACCATGAATTCCTGGAGGTCTATATTGTTATCCGCGTGTTCGCCACCGTTAACCAGATTCATCATGGGAATAGGAAGACTGGCAGGTGTCACGCCTGCGATATATTTGAAAAGAGGTACTCCCAGGTCGTTCGCGGCCGCCCGAGCCACCGCGAGGGAAACACCCAGGATCGCGTTCGCGCCGAGGTTGCTCTTGTCCTCGGTTCCATCAAGATCAATCAACCGCTGATCTATCTTTTCCTGCCACAAAGGATCGTAACCATCAAGAGCGTAGGAAATTTCTTCGTTTATGTTTTCGACGGCCTTACGGACACCCTTTCCCCCGTACCTATCCGGGTCCCCATCTCTCAACTCCAGAGCTTCAAACTTGCCTGTCGAAGCACCGGACGGGACAGCGGCTTTTCCCCAGGCACTATTCTCCAGCACGACTTCTGCTTCCACCGTCGGGTTTCCCCGCGAATCAAGAATTTCTCTTCCAATTACTTCTCGTATCTTGGCCATTGGTATCATCCTTTTTACGATAATTTTTTTAGAAATGAAACGAGCAAAGGCTCGGACAAAATATTATAATCGATTATACGTCAGTACTGCAACGCGCCCCAAAGAAACGAGCCGGGCTAATTAACTCGGGCAGACGGTTGAAAGTCGGTTATCTGCCCGGATAATTATCCGGGTTAACTGGTTTCGGATTACTCTTCCGCATCATCGGACTCAAAATCCTTGGAAGTGATCTTGCTATGAGTTTAGTGGCCGTGGCCGACATCGGGACCCGCACGACAAAAGTGGTAGCGGGAGAACAGGAGGAAGGAGTAATTTCTCTAGCGGCTGTAGGGAAGAGCGAAAGCAACGGGGTAAAAAACGGTCGGTTAGTTAAACCCGGTTCCGCCGGTGAATCACTGAAAGAAGCAACGAAAAGAGTTGAAGAGATGGCGTCGGAGCAAATTCAGTCGATTCACCTCGGCATAGGGGGGAAACCTCTCCGCTTCTCGACAAACGAAGCCACTGTAACAATAACTTCCGAGGACCGGATCATCAGTCAGAGGGACGTAGCGCGACTTAAAGATCTAGTTAGCTCGATCGAAGTAGGAACAAACAATAAAATCATATCTACAATTCCCCAGGGTTTTACTCTCGACGGTCAGGAAGGTGTCACCAATCCGGTGGGATTGCAGGGGCGGAGGCTTGGGGTGGTCGCTACCCTGGTGACGGTCGATGACAAGTGGGTAAACAATTTCAAAGAAACCGCCTCCAGGGCGGGCTGTGAACTCGCTGGATTACTACCACTACCTCAGTGCCTGGGAGGTCTGTTGCTGACGGAAGAGGAAAGAACCAGGGGGAAGGCACTAATTGACTTCGGGGGGGAAACGACCGAATTGCTCCTCTTTAGGGAAGGGGGTTTGGTAGAACAGGATTCCTTCTCCCTCGGCGGGAAAAACCTGACCGGGGACCTTTCCGCAAAGCTAAACGTACCGAGGGAGGAAGCCCGAAACATCAAACACAAGTTTGATCTCTCGGGCCCGAGAGAAGAGCTAAAAACCTCTAACCAATTCCAGGATGGCCCGAAAAAATACGGGGAAAGGAAACGATGGGAAATGCACTCGACCTTATCGGACAGAACTCAGGAGATATTCGAAATGATACTATCCAGGGCCAGGGAAAGAAACCAGGAGCAATTGCTGAACTACGGAATAAAGATTACGGGCGGAAGTTCCCGGTTAGACGGTCTGATAAAGTTCCTCAATGATACTTTTGAGCCACACTTCGAACGGGGTACACCTACCCGACCGGTCGTCGGTATTAAAGACGTGGTCGAGGATCCTGGTTACGGTCCGGTACTGGGTCTTTTGAACTGCATTACGGACGAGCGGATCGAGGATAAAGGAACGACCTCTCACGATTCAGGTGAATTTAAACTCTTCACCTGGATTCGAGAGAAATTAAGAACTGTTTTTCCTGGTTCATAGCAAAGCGGACCGTTTACCAGAAAAGTCCGAATACTTGCCCGCCTGATCCTCAAATAAAAAGGGCCGTCCCAAATTGAGACGGCCCAAAATTTTCCTTTAAATTTACCTTTTACTTCTTCGTAACGTCCCAGATTCTAATGTCCATAGTGGCGTCAACGAAGATATTTTCCACGTTGGGCTGGTAAACGACGTACGCTTGAGCCAGGTTAGCCCAGAGAGGGAGGAACGGAACGTCCTGAGAACTTAGAATTTGAAACGCCTCGTAAAGGTTTCCTCTCCTCTCTTCGTCCGGGAGGGATTTCGCCGTGTCCACGATCTTTTTGTAAGCATCGTAGTTGGGATGGTTGTTAAAGAAGGTACCTAGTCCCTCCGGGGACCCCGTTGTCCATGGTTCGAGGAAGTTACTCGCTTCCAGGTAGTCCGGGTACCAGCCGAGCAGGAACATGCCAAATCCACCATTGGCCATCCTCTCGGTGTAAGCACCCCATTCCAGGCTCTTTACCTCGACGCTGAAGTTATCGAGCTGGTCGAGACTTCCCTGCAGCACGGCAGCAACGTCCGCTTCGGTCGTTCCGTAGTGGCTGGGAGTAAACCAGAGGGTAGCTTCAAGCGGATCGTCAGCGGTATAGCCTGCTGATTCTAACAAAGATTCTGCTTGTTCAAGGTCTTGCTCGGGGAAGGTATCCAGTCTGCCGTTCCAGCCCCGGGGCACCATCGTGTAAATGGGGTCGGCCAAGCCGCTAAATACCTGTTCGGCAATTTTGTCCCTGTTGACCGCATAAGTTACCGCGCGCCGGACTCGCTCGTCGCTGAATACCTCGTTGGTTACGTTGAACAGCAAGTATCTGACACTCGGACTGTTCGGTGTATGCTGAGTTTCGAAATCCGGGGATTTATCGAGTTCCTCGATATCGACTGGGTTCATCGTCCGGAAGGCAACGTCTATATCTCCTGCTTCTAGTGCCGTTCTCAGACCGGTGCTATTGGAGTACTTAAGCTCGATGACCGTCTTCATCTCCGGCGCTCCGCCGTAGTAGTCCTCGTAAGCTTCGTATATGACCGACTCGTTGGGCTTGTAACTGTTAAGCGTGTAAGGACCAACACCGACAAGTTCCCCCTTGGCAAAGTCGTCCGCAGGAGTTCCATTCTTGTTCCAGACCAGAGCGGGACCGACCTGTCCCGTAACTCGCTTCAGGAAAGTGGCGTTGGGCTCAACCAAAGTGATTTTCAAAGTATAATCGTCTACGACTTCCATCGTGTCAATCGGGGCACCGATAAGGAAAACTCCGCCTTCTGGACCGTCGAGATTCATTGCCCTCTCGAACGACCACCTTACGTCTTCGGCGGTGACCTGATCTCCGTTGGTGAAAGTCGCGTCTTCCCTCAAATGGAAGGTATATTCCTTCGCCATCGGGCCGACTTCCCAGTCCTCGGCAAGTGCGGGTCCGACTTCCGTGCTCCCCGGCTCGATTTTTAGCAGCGAATCACTAATCATTCGTAAGACGTGCCAGCTATAGTGGTCGTAGGAATTGGCGGGTGAAAGTTGAGTAACCCTATCCGTCGTTCCTATGACCAGCGTATCCGGACCACCTGCACCAAATCCAACTAATGAAAACCCTACTGTAAGTACGGCAACTAAAGTAAATATATAAAGCTTCCTCATATTTTAGACCTCCTTGATTTTAACTCTCGGAAATTCATCATCTTCTAACTCCAGTTTCAAGAGTATTTGCCCTTTACCACCCCCGGACAATATCAATTATTGTGCTTCTCCTTCGGAAACTTGATCATCTGATAACCAGTTTACAATAGTAAGTTTAACACCAGAAAGGATTATTGATCAAGTAAAACGTCGGGGTAAAATTACTGAACGTCATCCGTTGACCCCAAAATAAAATCCCAGAAATAGGGAGTTTCGATTATTTAGAGTTTTGACAGGATAAAAGAATTTTCCCGGTTAACGTCTAACCCGTTTTCCGCTGCTGCCTTTTGGGGTTGAGCAGGTCACTAATTCCTTCTCCTACCAGGCCAAATCCGAGTGAAAGGAACACAATCATTAGACCGGGGAAAGTAACCAGCCACCAGTAACCTGCCTGGAGGAACTTCTGGCCGTTCTGAATGTCGAAGCCCCAGTCCGGGGTCGGTGGAGGCAGGCCGAAACCGAGATAGGCGAGAGCCGCTTCTGTCAAAATAGCGTCGGCTATGTTGAACGAAGAAACCGCCATGATCGCGTTGACTACGTTAGGAGCGATATGTCTGAACACGACCCTAACGTTGCTGGCCCCCATCGCGTGAACGGCTTCCACGAAAGTTTCCTCTTTGATTGTCAACACTTCGCCTCTGGTTACCCGGAAGTAAGTTGGAATGTAGACGACGGAAATTGCGAGAATCATCGTATCTACGCCGGGCTGAAGTACCGCAACCAGCACTATTGCAAGGATAATCGATGGGAAGGAATAGAGCGCGTCCATGGTAAGAGAAAAGGCTCGGTCCAGAGCTCCACCGACGTAGCCGGCTATCAACCCAAACAGGGTCCCGACGCTCATGGAAAGTGCTATCGAGCCAAAAGCAACTATTATGGGGGCCCTGGCGCCACTAATCACTCGCGAGAAAAGGTCCCTCTGAAGTTGATCGGTTCCCATGGGATGCTTCAAAGAAGGAGCAGCCAGCCGGGGTGCCGATCTATATTCCACCGGATCATAAGGAACAATCCATGGTGCAAGGATTGTAATCAGCAGGTATATTACAACTACGGTTCCCCCGACGGCAAGTAACTTCTGTCGACCCATGGCCTCCCTTAACCTTCTGAGTGGTCCGATCAATAGTTTTCTAAAGAAGATCATTCAGTACTTCACCCTGGGGTCGACCTGAGCGTATATTATATCGACCAGGAGGTTGATCGTGGTGATGAAGACGGCAATCATCACTATTGCCCCCTGGATCGACGGAAAGTCCCTCGCATTTACGCTGGTAATCAGAAACCGGGCCACTCCAGGCCAGGCATAAATAGTCTCAGTCAGCACCGCCCCACCGATCAGGATGGCGAACTGAAGGCCGAAAACCGTGAGTATCGGAATTAAAGCGTTGCGCAACGCATGTTTGTATATAACCAGTCTCTCCTGGAGCCCCTTGGATCTAGCCGTTTTTACGTAATCCTTATCAAGTATCTCGAGCATGTTGGCCCGGGTCATCCTGCCCAGAAGGCCGGCCTGAATTATGCCCAGCGTCAGGGCTGGCAATATTATGTGCCTTAAGGCTTCGAAGAATAGCTCGAAGTCCCCTTTTAACAACGCGTCCAGAGTATAGAACCTCGTGATAGGATCAAAAGTCGCCATCGAGAGAGCGTCGAGACGATTACCCACGGGTAACCAGCCGAGAAAAACGGCAAAAATAATTTGAAACATCAATCCCATCCAGAACAGGGGGACCGCGAACGCGCCGATGTGAAAGACGCGTAACCCATGGTCGATAAAGCTATCGCTGTAAACAGCCGCCCAGGCCCCGGTGGATACACCCAGAATCAACGCTATCGTCATACCATAGAAGGCTAATTCGAGAGTAGCAGGCACCCTCAGCATAAGTTCGTATAATACGGGCTCGTCCGTTCTAAAGGAAGTGCCAAAGTCTCCCTGGGCCAGTCCCCCAAGATATTCGATAAACTGGCGTGGTATCGATTTGTTGAGGCCCATTTTCTCTCTAACACGCTGGATATAGTCCTCGGATACGTTTCGACCTCCGAGCATAGCCCTGGCCGGGTCACCTGGAATTACCCTTAGAATCAGGAATACAACAGTGATGAGGATCAGCAACATGGGAATGGTAGAACCGACCCGCTGGATAATATATTGCCAGAGACTATCCAAGTTAGACCACCCTAGGGAGATTATTCACGTCAAATAAAAAATCGGAAAAATCTCATTATTTGGTTGAAAGTCATTATATTTAACGTCCACTCCATTTGCAAGATAGCGAAAATCGCTAGTTTGCCCTTATACTCCAAGGTTATTTGTTTTTAAGGTATGCCTGGATAAAGGGATCTATCTCGCCATCCAGGACCGATTCCGTATCCCCGACTTCTATCTCGGTTCTGTGGTCCTTGATCTTCTGGTAGGGGTGTAAAACGTAAGAGCGAATCTGACTGCCCCACTCGATATCTTTCAACTCTCCCTGAATTTCTTCGATCTTTTCGGCCCTCTTTTCCATTTTGAGCTGGTAGAGCCTGGACTTCAGCATTTTCATTGCTGTTTCCCTGTTTTTGTGCTGGCTTCTCTCGTTCTGGCAGGTAGCAACTAAACCCGTGGGTTCGTGGGTTATTCTCACGGCTGAATCCGTAACGTTTACGTGCTGACCGCCGGCACCGCTCGCCCGGAAAGTATCGACCCGAAGGTCGTTTTCGTCGAGCTGGACCTCCAGATCGTCCTCAAACTGAGGCGTCACGTTTACCGAAGCAAAAGACGTATGCCTCCGGCCCGCGGAATCGAACGGTGATATCCTGACCAGACGGTGGACGCCAGCTTCCGCTTTTAGATACCCGTAAGCCCATTCACCCTTGACCTCGAGCGTAGCACTTTTGATACCGGCTTCTTCTCCTTCGCTTACTTCCAGGGATTGATAGGAAAAGTCCTTTCGTTCCAGCCACCGGGTATACATCCTGAGCAACATGCCCGCCCAGTCCTGGGCGTCAGTCCCCCCGGCACCCGCGTTGATTCCCAGATAACAATTCCTGTCGTCGAACTCCCCGTCCATAAAAAGCTCGAGCTGGAAGGAGTCCATACGATCCCGAAGCCTGGAAAACCTGCCTTCCAACTCCTCCAATTCTTCCTCGTTTCCTTCTTCGGATGCAAGCTCGTAGAGGACTTCGATTTCTTCCAGTTCCTCGGTTAGTTCCCTGTAAGTTTCAATTTTCTCTTCTTTTCTGGTCGCCAGTTTTGACTTCCTTTTTGCCCTTTCCTGATCGTCCCAGAAATCGGGATCATTCATATCCTCCCGAAGCTCTGCCAGTTCCTCTTCCAGTTCCTCGAGGTCAAAGGTAATCACCAATTTCTTCCAGCTGATCTCTAAGCTGATCAATTTTCTCCAACCGTATCAACCTCCGAATAATCTTATTAACGAAGCTTGAACCAAACAAGCACGTAAATCACAGAAATTACCCTGAATAATTGAAATACCTACTAACAAATATAAAATAGTTAAATAAAGGTCAATTACGCCATGGAAAGACGTCCTCTAGTATTGATATTCTTGAGCCTCACAGCTGGGATAATTTTAGCTTCCATCCTTGAAGTAAAAACTACACCTCTGTGGCCAATTATCGGAACCCTAACTTGCCTGATGGCTCTTTTAATCGCCGAAATCTTTGAACTAAGAATAAGGACAGGGATAGTAATTATTGGAGTAACTATCCTGGGAGTAGCTCTTTACGGCGCGAATTACTTTGAACCGGAAAACCTGTATACCCAGCTAGCCTCAATCAAAACGGTCAGGGGAAAGGTCTCTTCCTATCCAGTGAAAACTCAATCCGGGACAGAACTTATCCTGGAACCCACTGAATACCGGGGGAGACTTAAAATTTTCCTCAGCCAGGATAATTCCTACGATCCGAATTACGGAGATCACTTAACGGTCAAAGGAGAGTTCCAGGTCCCGCCCACCTTCAACGATTTTGATTACAGTGAATTCCTTCGCAAAAAGAAGATCTGGGGAGTAGTTTATCGGGGTGAAGTACTAGAAGCGGAAAAGGGTTTCGCTAATCCTTTTCTGGAACTGGGTTGGACAATTAGGAAGTTCCTTACAGTCAGAATTAACGAAGTGCTCCCAAAACGGGGGAATTTTCTCCGGGCTTTACTTTTTGGCACAAGAGACGCCCTGGACGACTCGACTGAAAAATCCTTTACGAAAACGGGCCTGGCCCATCTCCTGGCAGCCAGCGGCCTACATCTCGGCATTATCCTCGGAGCAAGCTGGTGGCTGGCGTCCAAATTGGGTTGCGGCCGGGAAACGACTTATTTGATCAGCTTGCCTTTGGTCTGGGGGTACCTGATAATCGTCGGATTTAAACTCCCGTTACTCAGGGCTTCAGTAATTTATTTGTTCGGAGGAGCTCATCTATGGTTTAAGAAAGCCGGAATAATTTTGGACGACTGGTACGACCGCTACCAGGCTCTTGCGGGGGCAGCACTCTTTCTAGTAATAATAAACCCGGAATCCATTTCAACAGTTGGTTTCCAGTTAAGTTTTGGTGCTACTTTCGCCTTGGCTCTCTTCTTTCGCCCGATCCAGGAAGCCCTGCCAGTTAAACCTGACTACCTCAGTGGAATAATCGGGGCTTCGATCTCCGCTCAGCTGGGAGTTTCACCCGTTCTAGCCGTTCATTTTGGCCAGATTCACCCCTGGGCTCCTATTATCAACCTCCTTGCCATACCGGGGGTAACTGCGATACTTTACCTCGGTATCGTGACGGCGATCTTCGGACAGGGTATAGCCGGACTATCCTGGCTTGGTCTTCTGACAAGCAAGTCCATCCTTCTTTTTCGAGGGGGGATAAGAAAAATTTCGGCACTACCGCTGGCTCGCGTGCAACTACCCAACCCAACACCGCTATCCCTACTTTCTTACTTGATCCTCCTGTATTGGCTCAAACAAGAACTGGATAAAGATAGGGCGAAAAGACCTAAACTACGGGAAGATGTAAATTAAACTCAATACTTTCACCAACGGCGGATTTATCTAACAAGTCCGAGTTTCTGCTCTCTACCCCTTACCTGGTTGCCGGATTTGGTCTACTGGTGAGTTTTAAAGGTTAAATCAGTTGCCAGGTAAGGGGTAGAGAGCTCCTGGTAAAAAAATAAAATTAACCTTTGTAAATTAAGTTCCACTTTAATGCGACGGTGAAAGATTTGAGTTAAATTAACTAAGTCAGGTCCAATGGCCGCCAAATGTTTAGATATGATTGAGAAATTAAACTTGACATTAATCCCCTTCCCTGTCTTCTACGTCGATGTAGGATTTTCGCTTTGAGTCCCACTCTTTTCTAAACCACCGTCTGCCGTACCCCCTAACACCTCTCCTGAAGAAAGGAATCAGACCGGCAAGGCCTATGACGTCAGTAACTATTCCAGGAGTCAGCAAAAAGGCGCCCGAGAGGAGGAGTATCACTCCGTCAATGAGTTCCTCCGCCGGCATCCGACCTTCTCGGAATTTTTTTCTCATCCTTCTCAAGACGGATATCCCTTCCCTTCTCGCCAGCAACGCGCCTACCAGACCGGTACCGACAACCAGCAGTGCAGTTAGAAAGTAGCCGATGGCGTTGCCAACTCTGATTAACAAATAGATTTCGATGAGAGGAAGTGCGGTAAAGAGAAATATGAGTCTTAATGACATTGTAAACAACCCATAAAAGAATTTGCCCGGCGGTTAGTATTTAAGTACGTGAATCTATCGTTTACGCTCCCAGATGATCCCGAGTATTTCACTCTTCATTTTTTCCAGAGCCTTTTTTCGATGGCTGATTTTGTTCTTTTCTTCCTCCCCAAGTTCGGCGAGAGTTCTCTCATAACCTTCCGGGACGAACACCGGGTCGTAACCAAACCCCGAGCTTCCTTTTGGTTCACGAATAATCCGGCCCTCCAAAACTCCCCTGGATACGTACCTTTCATTCGGAGATATGTATAATGTCGCTATCGTAACGAACCTGGCCTGCCTATTATTAACGCCTTTCAGCTTATCCAGAAGCAGTTTAAGGTTTTCCTCGTCGGACGAGTCAGGACCGGCAAACCTTGCTGAACGAGGTCCGGGAGCTCCATTTAAAGCGACGACTTCCAGCCCGGAGTCATCGCTGATTACTGGTAAACCGGTGTTTCTGCTTATCTCCCGGGCCTTTTTGAGGGAGTTTTCCAGATAGGTTTCCCCCGTTTCTTCTACTTCCGGGAAGTCCCGATCGTGGAAGGAAATAATTTCGAGACCCTTACCCATGGAGGAAAGTATCCTTTTCGCTTCCTTGACCTTCCCCGGGTTTTTCGTTCCTAACAGCAGCTTGAATTCACTCACTTTCCATGGAGGCCAAGCCACCAAGCTCAAGTTCTTCGGCGTAGTGGCAATGGACGTAGTGATCGTCCTCTATCTCCCTGAATTCCGGTTCCTGTTCGCTGCAATCCGGCTCGCTGTAGGGACAGCGGGGGTGGAAATAGCAACCGGAAGGCGGATCGACCGGAGACGGAACGTCTCCTTCGAGCACTATCCTTTCGGTTTCGAAGTCAGGATTAGCTACCGGTACCGCGGACATTAGTGCTTCCGTGTAAGGGTGCTGGGGATCGGCGAATAGTTTGTCCACCGAGCTCAACTCGACTATCTGTCCCAGGTACATGACGGCGACCCTGTCGCTGATGTGTTTGATTACCGAGAGGTCGTGAGCTATGAACAGATAGGTCAGACCGAACTCGTCCTGGAGGTCGTCCAGCTGGTTGAGGACCTGAGCCTGAATTGATACGTCAAGGGCTGAAACGGGCTCGTCGGCTATGATTAACTGGGGGTCCAGGGCCAGGGCTCTCGCCACACCTATCCGCTGTCTCTGACCGCCGCTGAACTCGTGGGGGTAGCGCTTCATGTGGTTTTCCGTTAATCCGACCGCCCGGAGCAGCTCTTTTACCCTGTCCTTCCGTTCGCTCTTGGAGCCGATTCCGTGGACGACCAGAGGCTCCCCGACGATGCTCGCAACCGTCATTCGAGGGTTCAGCGAGGAATAGGGATCCTGAAATATTATCTGCATGTCCCGGCGAAGCCGCTTTAACTCCTTTTTGCCGGCCTGGGCGATATCGACTACCTCTCGTTCGCCGTTGCCCAGCTCCTCGCTTCTAAACAGCATCTGGCCCGCCGTGGGCTCTATCAACCTCAGGATGGTTCGACCGGCGGTGGTCTTGCCGCATCCGCTCTCCCCTACCAGTCCGAGAGTTTCCCCTTCACGGATGAACAGGTCCACGTTGTCGACGGCCTTAACGTGACCTACGACTCTCCTGAAGACACCCTTCCGAACGGGAAAGTACTTCTTCATTCCACTGACGTCAAGTAGCCTGTCAGAATCCATTTCTACCACTTACGCTCACCCCTATTAATGATCAATATGCAACCAGCAAGAAGATTTATGACCCTCTGCGACTTCTTCAAGCGGGGGATCCTCTTCTTTGCAGATATCCATGACGTGAGGGCACCTGTTGTTGAACGGACAGCCTTCGGGGACCTCGTAGGGATCGGGAACCACGCCCTTTATCGGTTCCAGCCTTCCTTTGTCGACGTCCAGAGAGGGAATGGATTCCATCAGTCCCTGGGTGTAGGGCATCGTCGGGTTGTGGTATATCTCGCGAACTTCGCCGCTCTCGACTATCTTCCCGAGGTACATAACTACTACGTAGCTCGTTATCTCCGCAATTACCCCTAGGTCGTGGGTAATAAACATTATCGACGTATCAAACTCCTCCTGGAGGTCACCCATCAGTTCGAGAATCTGGGCCTGGATGGTTACGTCCAGGGCGGTGGTGGGCTCGTCGGCTATCAACATGGTGGGGTTACATGATAGCGCCATGGCTATCATCGCCCGCTGTCTCATTCCCCCGGATAACTGGTGGGGGTACTCGTCCACTCTCTGAGCGGGCAGAGGTATGCCAACCTCTTCAAGCATCTGGATCGCGAGGGTCTTTGCCTCTTTTTTTCCTACGTCCTGGTGCAGGGTTATGGCCTCCATTATCTGGTTACCGATGGTGAAGACGGGATTCAGGGAGGTCATAGGCTCCTGGAATATCATGGCGATCTCGTTACCTCGGATCGACCTGTACTTTTTACCCTTGGGATCAAGACTGGCCAGGTCCAGGCTCTCGCCGTTTCGATGATAGAGGATCTCCCCTCCTTCGATCCTTCCGGGCGGCATGGGCACAAGACCCATGATGGAAAGAGCAGTAACGGACTTGCCGCAACCGCTTTCCCCCACGACCCCGAGAGTCTGCTGCTTATCTATGTCAAAACTGACTCCGTCTACGGCCTTTACTACACCATCCTCCGTATAGAAATAGGTCTTCAGGTCATTGAGTTCAATTAATGGCATAAATCCCCCAGAAAAAGGTATTCACTCAAATGATAGACAGGAGTAAACTGGCCACCATAAACAGGGCTGCCAACACGGAAGTCGCAGTCCTTTTAGGATCAGTCTGCTCGTCTCTACCAAATACCGTACTCGAACCGCCAGCACCAAATGCTCCACCCAGCCCGGCGTGTTCGCTCATCTGAATCAAAACTATACCTATAAGCCCGAGTGAACTTAGATAAAAAACAGCCCTAATTATTATAGCTAACATCTTACCTCCCAATTATCATATTACTTAAACTCTATATTCGCAAACGAAACTAATAACACTTCTAGGAACTAATCAGTACCTCGATTAACCTGGTATCTAGGGCAGTGGTGATTTTCACGTTAGATCTCTCACCTTCTACCACTCTTGGCCTTACTCCGCCCAATTCCATAACTATTCCCGCATCGTCCGTGAAATAACGACCAGTTTCCACTGCCTCGTTGATTGCGTTCAGGTGTAAATCCTTCCTAAAACACTGGGGGGTCTGCACTTTTACGTGACGATCCCTATCTATAGTTGCTCCCGCGTAACCTTGATTATTGGCACGAATAGTATCCACTGGCTTAACCCCGGGGAAAGCCGCGCCGTGTTCTACCGTCGCATCCAGCAGTTTAACGATTAAATCCGAACTAAAGTTCGGTCTGGCTCCATCGTGTATACAGACGTAGTCCGTCTCTGAAGCCCTCACTCCTGCCCTGGAAGAGTCCTGCCTTTTCTTCCCCCCTGGTATACGTCTAACTATTATATCGGAGAGGTCTCGGTCCAGCGCACCCAGGACCTTTTCCTCAAGGAGGTCTTCCTCTTCCTCGTTAAATACGAGGACCATCTCGTCAACTATTCCGGAACCCAGGAAGGTATCAATGGAATGAGTCAAGACGGGTTTGCCAAGGATTTCCCTGTATACCTTATTAACACCTTGACCCATTCTGCTGCTTCTACCGGCAGCCAGTATTACGGCCCCCACGGTCCGCTCCCGATACATCTTCCGTAATTTACCCTTCTTCCTCGGTCGGAGAACTGGTCAACTGGTTGAGTTCCTGTCCGGATAGATCGACGGTAAATATCTCCCAGGACCCGGTTCTATCGGAGTTAAAGATAATTTTCGAGTCACCAGCCCATCTTGGGTTCACGTCCTGAGATTCGTTCGTTGTCAATCTGGTCTCGTCTCCACCATCCACGCCAACCAGGTAAATATCCGTGTTATCATCCCGCTTGGAGACAAAAACCAGTCTCTCTCCCTCCGGTCCCCAGTCAGGACCCCAGTCGTCGTGATCGTTGTTCGTAATCCGGGTCTTCTCGCCCGAATCAGGGTCCATCAGGAACAACTCAAAGTTACCACCCTCTTTACTGGAGAATACTACCTGATCCGAGCCAGGAGAAACGGACGGTTGCCATTTCTGAATGTCGGGACCCTGGTTGAACATAGAACATCCAGCCAGCGAAAAAACCAACCCACCGATAAGTAAACCCAGTAGCAAAATTCTTTTCATCCTCAAATCTCCACCTCACAAAGCCGACCACCAGGTCGGAAAGTACGTTTAATCACACCTAAATATTAACAGCCAAAAAGAAAGCTTTTTCAATCTTGCAAAGCTTGATAAAAGCAGTAGCAAAGTTTAGGGTCGACTTGACCTTTTTGCAATGTTATGATATCCTTAAATTCGCTTCGGAAACCGCTTATAAAACTTACGAAGACGAGGGATATATTCTGTCAAAAACTTGGACAGTTAAAGAAATTTTAGACTGGACCAGGGACTATTTTAAGGGGGCAGGGGTCGAAAGATCCCGACTGGAGGCCGAGCAACTTCTGGCCTACACGCTGGACGTCGATCGGATTCAATTATACATGGATCCCGATCGTCCTCTTGACGAGAACGAGTTGAACAATTTTAGACCCCTCGTGAAGAAAAGAAAATCCGGTCAGCCCCTACAGTATATCACCGGTCAGGTCTCGTTCATGGGCCTATCCTTAAAGGTGGATGAACGTGCTTTGATACCTCGACCCGAAACCGAAGAGATGACGGAGGAAATTCTCGACGGGTTCAGAGATTACGAAGGTGTTAAGGTACTCGATCTGGGTACGGGTTCCGGTGCAATAGCCATCGCGCTGGCTCGCTTTCTCGTCGAACCCAACATCACAGCAGTTGACAAAAGCCCCGAAGCTCTGGAATTAGCAAGAGAAAACGCCCGACGTAACGACCTTGAAGACGAGATAGAGTTTCGCGGCTCCGACTGGTTTTCCAAAGTCTCCGGGAACTACGATGTCATCGTCTCCAACCCTCCCTACGTGCCAAGTTCGAAGCTCAAGGAACTGAAAGAAGAAATCAAGGATCACGAACCTCCGGAAGCACTGGACGGCGGAGAAGAGGGGACCCGAGAAATCAAAAATATTCTCGACCAGGTAGAAAGTCACCTATCAGATAGTGGTACAGTTTTTCTGGAAATCGGGCACGACCAGGGTGAAGAAGTCAAAAACTATGCCACAGCTCAGAGTCTCTCGGACGTAAGGTTAATCGAGGATTCCCAGGGTACAGAAAGGATTCTTTGCGGGAGTAAGGGGGCATAAATGGCTAAGATAGTCCAAATAGCCGAACTGTCCGTTTATGGAGAAGAAGACGAGGTATTGCTTGAAAACCTTAGTTTCACCGTGGAACGCGGCGAGATAGCTCAACTCCCAACTCTTTCCGAAATTCAATATGAAACGCTTTTCGACGTGTTGGCGGGCAATCTATCTCCTAATTCGGGACAGGTTGTACTTGGGGACAGAAATATCGTCAGATTGAGCCAAAAAGCCAGGAAGAAAATGCTGCGAGACGAAGTAAGTTTTCTCCCCCGTAATTTTGTGCTCCCGGAGAATAAAACGGTTTCCGAATCGCTCGAATTCAAGTTTAAAATCACGGGAGCAGGGCCCGACATCCCGGAAAGGTTAAACGAGGTCCTGGAGCTAACCGACCTAAAACCCAATGCGGAACAACTACCACGAGAAACGAGCGGAGTAGACCAGCTAAAAACTGCCCTGGCTATATCCATCGCAACCAGGCCCGATCTGTTAGTTTGTCATAAGCCCTTTCCCGGTTTAAACTCAAAGGAAATAGAAGAAGTTATAAAACTGCTAACCAGGATAAACGAGCAACATAATCTGAGCGCTTTGTTATTGACAGACGTGATAAACGATAACTTCGATGGAGTTAACGTAATCGAGAGCAATCTGGACAGCAGAGTAGTCAATTAGGAGAAAATGACTAAAAGCTTCTACTTCATGAAAGAGTTCGGAAGCTTGCTTGATGGAAATAAATCGGCGAAGGTTGCCGGTGCGATACTGAGCATATTTGCATTCATTGTTTTAATTTACGCCCTCCTGCTACCAAAAAACCAGCCTTTACAGGTATCTTCCGGTCTTGAAAAGTTTCCGGGGGGGCACAAAACTCTGGCCCAGATCGAACCGGGACTTTCAGCCAGCAGGACGGACGAAATCTACCTTTCCCTCAGGCAGCTAAATTCAGTAGACAACCTCATTCTTGTCCTGTCTGAAGAAGTCAAACAGGGTGTTCTCAATGTTCCGCCCGAAATGTCCGAAAATTCTGACTTCTTCCTTATAAAGACAGATAATAGAGAAGAACTTCGCCAGGAACTTAAGACCCAGCCGGAAATAAAGATGATTACCACTATCTCCGGCCAGATACAGAGTCGGGGTTCGCAGCAGTTACCCCTATGGCTAAAGATCCTGATCCTGGTAATAGGAGTAACGTTTGCAGGATTGGCCTTCTACCTCCTCAGATCCGGGACGGAAGATATCCTGAAGGGTTGGGAAGGAGAACTTCAGATAATTAAATATTCCGGTCTGTCCAAATTTTCGGTAAAACTACCTCTTGCTCTACTTGGTACACTATTTGGACTCATCGGTTCCGGGCTGAGCGTAGTGTTATTGTTTGTACTATCCTTTTTAGCGGACAGAGGAATACCGTTAATTCAGGGACTTCCGGGCCTGCCCACTAATGCCTCCCTCCTGTTAATCACGGCCTGGTCCCTACTCCTGGGGCTGGTACTGGGGTTCCTTGCCTCACTCTCCAGCTTACGGGTAGTCGACTTAATGTGGGGATCGGAAGCAAATAAATAGAACCAATCAGGTGATCTCACTTGAAAAGAAAGGAAGCACTGAATCTTATTGAGAAAAGTATATCTGAAGAAAACTTAATCAAGCATATGAAAGCGGTAGAAGCCGGAATGAGAGAACTCGCTCGTTATTTTGACAAGGACGAAGACGAGTGGGGGGTTGCTGGTTTGCTGCACGATCTAGATTACGAGGAAACAGAAGAAGATCCAGATCGTCACGGTCTTTTAACCGTAGACAGGTTGGAAAACAAGGATTTAACCGAAGAGCAATTAAACGCGATTAAGGCTCATGCGGGTCAGAAGACGCCGGAGACCAAGATGGAGAAGTCCATATACGCTACGGACCCGCTGACAGGTCTAATTGTGGCCGGCGCTCTAGTTCACCCGGAAGGGCTGAGTAAGATGGATCCCGAGTTCATCAGAAACCGGTACGATGAAAGTAGTTTTGCAAAATCGGTGGACAGGGAAGCTATAGCAAGCTGTGAGGGCCTGGGATTTGAACTCGAAGAGTTCTTTGGGGTAGTTCTGAAAGGAATGCAAAACATCCAGGGCGAGCTCGGCCTTTAATGACCGAAAAACTCTAATCCAGTTATCTTAGGAAGAAACTGCTCTTTGCCCCTTACCTGGCAACTGATTTAACCTTTAAAACTCAACAGTAGCGGAAATCCGGCAGCCAGGTAATGGGCAAAGAGCACCTCGTAAAAAGCGAAGACGGTATTCATAGATTAAGTTTCACTTTCGTACGATGGAAAAGATTTGAGTAAAAGATTAGTAAATTCATAAGGGAGGGATTTACTGTACTATTACCCTCCCCGTTTGAAAGTAAAATTACTGATTTTCCACAAAAGTGAGTCGAGCCATCTCGGCTCCATCGCCTTTCCTGGGAGGGAGGCGGAGAACCCTGGTGTAACCACCCTGTCTATCTTCGTATCGCTCCCCCAAATTCTCGAACAAAGTCGTTACTGCCTCTTTATCGTTCAAGAAGCTAAAAGACCTTCTCCTGGCGGATTCGTCTCCCTTCTTGGCGAGAGTAACCATCCTATCGGCAAATCGACTTGCCTCTTTGGCTTTCGCTACCGTGGTATCGACTTTACCGTTCTTAATCAGACCTTTCACCAGGTTAGCTACAATCTGTTTCTGATGGCTGGATTTCGCAAGATTCCATCCTTTCGTTTTATGATCCATTGTCTTCCTCCTGATCGGCTAACGAATAGCCCAGTTCCTCAAGCTTGTCTTCGACCTTTTGAAGCGTTTTACTTCCAAATCCATGGATATCGAGTAGCTTATCGGAGGTCTGACCCAGTAAGTCCTCTAGAGTCTCTACACCCTTCTCCTGAAGCAAGTTACAGGCACGCTGGTTAAATCCAAGATCCTCAAGTCTTTCCTCAAATTCTTCCGGTACTTCTTCCTCGACTTCCTGTAGAGTCCCCAGCTCTCCAAACGGATGTTCGGGCAAGTTGGAGAATAGTTCAAACCTTCGGGCAAGTATCCGGGAGGCTCGACCTACCGCTTCCTCGGGTCTTATACCTCCATCGGTCTCCAGTTCGAGTTCCAACCTATCACAGCCTTCTTTACCTCCGGCCCTTACGTTTTCGACGTCAAAATCAACCTTCTGAACCGGGGAAAAGTTCGAGTCAATAGGTATAACGGAAAGAGGAGAGTCCTCTATCTTGTTTTCGTCGGCGGAACGGTACCCCATACCGGCTTCTACGTCCATCTCCATGTTTATCTCAGCTCCGTCGGATAGGTGAGCCAGTACGTGATCCGGATTTATAACTTCTATTCCGGACTCGACCTGCAAATCATCCGTAACGACCTCCCCCGACCCTGAGGCCTCCAGGTACATCTTTCTTCCTTCCGCTCTGTCGAGCCTGAGCGAGATCTCCTTGACATTCATGATTATCTCAATTATGTCTTCCCTGACTCCCTCTATGGTATCGTACTCGTGATACTTTCCGTCGAACCGGACCCTGGTCACGGCTGCTCCCGGTATCATCGACATCAAAACCCTGCGCAGTGAGTTACCCAGGGTAGTACCCATACCTCGTTCCAGGGGCCCGACCACAAGGCGGCCATGTGTATTGTCTAATTCTTCAAAATGAACGTCTTCTGGCTCAATATATTCTAACATTTGCCCTCCGCTATATATTAATGCTCTATCGAGAGTAAAACTCTACAATTCTGTTGACTTGAAGTGACTCCTCAACGTCCTCAATAGCGGGTTCAGATAAAACAGAAGCTCTCATGTTATCAGTCTCGACGTCTATCCAGGATGGAATCCTCGGGTTATCCGCGTCTACCAAACTTCTTAAACCGTCTTTACTCCTGGAAGAATCCTTAAAAGCAACTACGTCTCCCTCCTCCGTCATATAGGAAGGAATGTCGACCGATCGGCCGTTTACTTCGATGTGACCGTGATTTATCAACTGACGCGCCTGATCGCGCGACTCGGCCAACCCACTCCTGTAAAGAACGTTGTCAAGCCGTCTTTCCAGCGTCTTCAGGAGGGCTTCACCTGTAGTCTCTTTGCTCGCGTCGGACTGCTCGAAGTAATTTCGGAACTTCTCTTCTCTAACCCCATATATACGTCGGGCTTTCTGTTTTTCCCGCAACCTGATTCTATATTGAGACCACCTTGATCTACTCTCCCCGGCTTCACCAGGGGGATACGATTTTCTCGTCACGGGACATTTATCCGTATAACACTTATCCCCTTTCAAAAATAACTTCGTACCTTCACGTCTACATTTCTTACATTTTGCTCCGGTATCTCTTCCCATATAAATATCCTCCTGTCAACTATGTGCCCTGGGGGTTATGTTTGCCACCTTGGTTACCTCGATCCCGGCTCCCTCGATCGTCTGAATCACCGAGTTTCTGCCGGATCCAGTACCTTTAACGGTTACGATAACTGATTTAACCCCGTAATCGCGTAATTCTTCAACTAAGTTCTCCGCAGCGACCTGCGCGGCGTAAGGAGTACCTTTTCGCGAACCCTTGAAGCCCACGGCACCAGGCGTAACCCAGGATATTACATCCCCATCCGTATCAGTCAACGTCAATATCGTATTGTTAAACGAAGCATTAACGTGGACTCTCGCTTTATTCAGTTTTACTTGTTTTCGTGCCAATTAAATCTCTCCCTGTTTCATATCCGAAGTCTACTTGCCCGCTTTAGATTCTCGCGGACCCTTCCAAGTTCTTGCGTTTGATTGTGTCGTCTGTCCCCGGACCGGCAAACCTTCTTTATGTCTTTCACCCCGGTAACAACCGATGTCCTTCAGTCGCTGGATATCCGCCTCAACTTTTCGCTCCAGGTCACCTTCCACGCGATATTCATCGATCGCGTTTCTGAGTTTAGCTACGTCAGCTTCAGTAAGGTCGTAAACGAATTCGTCGGGGTCTACTCCCGAAGTCTCGGCTACTTTTCTGGCCCGATGACTCCCTATACCCTTTATATAGGTAAGGGATATCTTAACTTTTTTGTCTTCCGGAATATCTACACCTGCTAACCTAGGCATCCTTTATCACCTATCTCTTAACCTTGACGTTGTCTGTGCTTCGGATTCTTACAGATAACTTCGACTCTTCCGTTCCGCTTAATAATTTTACAATCGTCACATATCTTTCTTACCGAACTTCTGACTTTCATATTAACCCCCCTCGATCAGGACTCTCGGTATACTATTCTTCCTTTGCTCAAGTCATGGGGTGAAAACTCCACAAGAACCCTGTCTCCAGGAACTATCCTAATGAAATGCTTCCTTATCTTTCCTGATATATGGCAGATAGCTTCGTGTCCATTGTCAAGTTCGACCTTAAACATCGAATCGGGCAGAGCTTCGACGATTTCTCCCCGCTTTCTTATAATGTCGTCATCTTCTTTTTCAGCCATGAATTTTATAAACCACCCCTGACTAAAACTTCTGGTCCGTCCTTTGTAGCTGCAACCATACCTTCGAAGTGAGCAGATAGATCACGGCTCGCCGTTACCGTGGTCCAGCCATCATCTAAAACTTCCACCTTCTTATCATCGAACTTAACCATCGGTTCTATACAGAAAACCATCCCTTCCTCGATTCTCTTTCCCGTATCCGGTTCTCCGTAGTTCGGAATTTGTGGATCCTCGTGCATATCCCTACCAATACCGTGCCCGACAAATTCCTTTACCACATGATATCCCTCTTCTTCAACAAAGGACCCGATAGCATGCGAAATATCGCCAACCCGATTCCCCACGCCCACCTTATCTATCCCTTTGGTAAGTGCCTTATCCGTAACCGACATTAATCCCATAGCCTTTTCAGTTACCTCGCCTACGGGGACCGTGGTCGCAAAATCGGCAAATAGACCGCTTTTCTCAATCCCGATATCCAGAGAAAGCAAGTCACCCGACTCTAGCTTCCTGCTACTCGGGATTCCGTGAACTATCTCTTCGTTTAACGACGTGCACAAGGAGCTGGGAAAGCCACGGTAGTTTTTAAATGCAGGTGTTCCATCCGCGTCGTGAATTAGGTCTTCCGCGTAGCTATCCAGTTCCTGGGTGGTTACACCAGGTTCTATTCCGGATACTAGTTTGTCAAGAATTTTCCTCAAAATACTAGCGTTTTCTCTCATAATTTCAAGTTCCGAACTGGATTTTATCTTAATCATCAACCAGTACCCTGATGGAGGGCGCTCTTAATATCTTTCTGAACCTCGTCCGGTTCCTGCTCTCCGTCAATTTCTTCAAGCAGTCCCCGCTCCCGATAAAAGTCGATCAAAGGGGCCGTTTCATCAAGGAAGGTCTCAAACCTATCCCGGATAACTTTCGGCTTGTCGTCATCTCTCTGATACAGATCTCCGCCACATTCATCGCATACTCCCTCTCTCTCCGGGGGTTTGAATATAGTATTAAATATTTTGCCACAATCGCTACAGACTCTCCTCGAAGATAACCTCCTAACGGCTTCCGACTCGCTGATCTTTATATAGGCAACCAGGTCCAAATCCACTACATCATCGAGAGCTTTTGCCTGGTCTATCGTTCTCGGAAATCCGTCAAAAAGATACCCTTTTTGGTCTGTTAAGCGCTTTTGCACCATGTCCACTACAAGATCGTCGGGAACCAATTCACCTTTATCCATGTATTTTTTCGCCTCAAGACCCAATTCCGTACCTTTATCAACCTCATCCCTCAGTATATCTCCGGTCGCGAGGTGCTGCATATCCCTATCCTCGAGAAGTTTTTCCGCCTGGGTTCCTTTTCCAGCACCCGGCCCTCCTAGGAGGACTACGTTAGGCTCCTGATAGTCTGAGGCAGCTACCATTTTAACCTCTCCTCCCCAGGATGGCGGACCCACCTGCTTCCGTCAGGCTGTCGTAATGCCTCATTACCATGTGCGATTCTATCTGCATCAAGACATCAAGACCCACTCCAACCACGATCAGAACCGACGTACCTCCAAGCCAGAAGGAAGTCAGTCCGCTTATTGCAGTAAACACGTAGGGCAACACGGCAATCGCACCAAGAAACAGGGCCCCAACCAGCAGCAACCGATTAAGTATGGATTGGATGTACTCAACCGTCGACTGACCCGGTCTAACTCCCGGTATAAAACCTCCAGATTCCTTGAGGTTCTTCGCAACGTCGTTCGGGTCAAATATGATCGCGCTGTAAAAATAGGTAAAGAACACTATCAACAGCACGTAAGCAATCAGATAGGGAATACTTCCTCGCTGAACCCAACGAGTCATCCACGATAGTCCCGGGGCCCATTGAGCAAGGGTCATGGGCAAGGAAAGAAGCACGGAGGCGAATATGATCGGGATTACTCCCCCTTGATTTACCTTTATCGGTAAATGGCTGGTATGGCCGCCGTAGACCTTCCTGCCAGCAGTTCTTTTCGCGTATTGAATCCTTATTTTCCTTCTACCCTGCTGGACTATAACTACTCCCGCAATCACCACAATAAATACAGCTATCAGAATGAGACCCCAGATCGGGCTAACGTTACCGAAGTTTACCTCAACCCACGTGCTGTAGAGCTGACTCGGAAACCGAGCCATAATCCCGGCCATAATTAAAACGGAGATACCGTTTCCAATTCCGTTTTCCGTTATCCTTTCTCCGAGCCACATAAGGAAGACTGTTCCCGTAGTCATCGATAGAACGGACGTGATGAAAAACAGCGTAATAGATCCTTCTACCATACCCTGTCTCACTAGGAAATAACTCCAGCCGTACGATTGAATGAAAGCAATCGCAAGAGTGCCGTACCTTGTGTACTTCGTAATTACTTTCTTTCCTTCCCGGCCTTGCTGTTGTAGTTCCTTCAACTTGGGAACGACTGCCGTCAAAAGGCTCATAATAATTGAAGCGTTAATGTAAGGGGTAATTCCCAGACCAAAGAGGGTTCCTCGACCCAGGGCACCTCCGGTAAACATGTTGAGGTACTGGAGGATGTTGCCCCCGCCCTGTTCAAACAGGTTTCGCAGTGCTTCCGTAGCTATACCCGGTATTGGAATATGCGTTCCGGCCCGGAATATCGCTATTGCCCCCAAGGTAAATAAAATTCTCTTCCTGAGCTCAGGTATTTTTGCTATACTGGCTAACTGGTTAAGCACGAATTATCACTCTTTGTCACCCACCAATTCACACTCACCGCCGGCGTCTTCGATCTTTTTCTTGGCGCCCGCACTGAACTTATGAGCCTTTACGGTTAATTTCTTTTCAAGTTCTCCGTCTCCAAGAATTTTTAAACCGTCCTTGACCTCCCCAATGAGTCCTTCGTCCTTGAGCCTATCGGGATCGACTACCTCGCCATCATCGTAACGATTTAGCTGGTAAACGTTTATCCACTCAAATTCTTTTTTATTGGGATTGGAAAAACCTACTTTTGGAAACCTTCGCCAGATAGGAGTCTGTCCACCTTCAAAACCCACTTTGGGTTTTCCTCCACTCCTGGCGTTTTGGCCCTTCGTTCCTCGACCGGACTCGTGTCCTCCATTGCCGGAACCGTAGCCCCGGCCTCGGCGGGTCTTCTCCTGCGTGCTACCTTCCGGCGCTTCAAGATCTTCTAATTTTTTCATTCCTGGAAGGCCTCCTCAAGTTCTTCTACGTCTTTACCCCTTTTTCTGGCCACACTTTCCGGGGTCTTCAACCTGCTGAAACCTTCTATAACAGCTTTTGCCAGCGTCATCGGGTTGTTTGTTCCTAGTGACTTAGTCAACATATTGTCCAGCCCGGCCAGCCTACATATTGTACCAACCACGTCACCAGCGATTATTCCCGTTCCCCTATAAGCAGGTTTTAGCACGACTTTTCCAGCTTTGAATTTCCCAGTCACTTCGTGAGGAATGGTTCCATTTACTATGGGTACGTCTATTATGTGCTTTTTCGCATCTCTTACGGCCTGACCAATGGCTTGGGGAATTTCACCGGTGTTTCCTGAACCTACACCAACCTTTCCTTCGTAATTCCCCGCGGTAACTAAAACCCGGAATCTAAGATTCCTTCCACCCTTCGTAACTTTACTAACCCGACTTATGTCAATTACGTTGTCATCAAATTCGTCTTCTCGTCTATCGTTTCTTGCCATAACTAAAAGTCAAGTCCCTCCTCTCTCATCTGGTCGGCCAGTGCCTTCACTTGCCCGTGATAAGGGTATCCACCCCTATCGAAAACTATCTTTTCATAGCCCTCTTCCAGCAGTTCCGAGGCCATTAAAGAACCAACCTTCTTGGCGTTCTCGATCGTCGCGTTATCAACCTCTTCATCAATTTCAGGACTCAAAGACGAGGTGGCAGCAATAGTTTCGTTATGGATATCATCTATTGCCTGAGCGTAAATATGTCTATTAGACTTCTTTACGTATACCCTGGGCTTGTTGGACGTCCCTCTGATATTGCTCCTGATCCTCTTATGTCTTATCTTTCTCCTTTTATCTCTGTCAACTTTTGGCACTGATGTATCCTCCTAAATTCTAATTTTAACGGTTAGTTCACAAAACCTTTCGGGCTACCCGATCTCCGCTTCTTCCCCGCCGGAAAGTTTACCTTCTTTCCTTATTATTTCTTCGCCCTTGTACTTAATTCCTTTGCCTTTGTAAGGTTCCGGTGGACGAAGGCTCTTTATATCCGCAGCCACCTGACCCACTACTTGCTTTTCCGGGCCCTTGATGGTAACTTGATCGTTGTCCTCCACTTCGGCCTCAACGTTCTCGGGGAGAGGATATTCAATAGGATGAGAGTAACCAAGCTCAAAAACCAGACTCCCTCCCTGTTTTCTCACCCGGTAGCCGAGACCTTCCAGAACAAGTATTTTCTCGAATGGGTTCACCAGACCTTCAACCATGTTTGCAACCAAACTACGATAGAGCCCGTGCTTTTCTTTATATTCCTTCTTATCCGCCTTACGTCTCATCACTAATTCGTCATCTTTTATCTCCGCAGTGACAAAATCGGGATCGTATTCCTGGGTGAACTCAAGCCCGCTCTCGCCTTCTGCGGTAATCGCCCCGTCTTCAACCTTCAGGTCGACGCCTTCCGGAATATCTATCGGTGTCTTACCTACTTTAGACATCTAAATCCACCTCACCAAACTTTGAACAACAGTTCCCCGCCAACGCTATCCTCCCTGGCGTCCTTCCCCGTCATTAGACCGTGCGATGTACTGAGAACCGCGGTTCCCAGCCCATCCAGGACCTGAGGAATTTCTTCCTTGGAAACGTAAACACGCCTGGACGGTTTACTGACCTTTTCCATACCGTCGATTACCGGTTCTCCATCGTTATAACGGAGAGTTATCTGAATTTCCTTCTTGTTACCCGGCAGTTCTTCTACCTCGTAGGCCGAAACGTATCCTTCCTCAACCAGTACTTCCGCAACTGATTCCTTAAGGTTTGAACTGGGCAAGGTAACTTCCTCATGCCCCATCCGACTGGAATTTTTTATTCTGGCGATCATATCGCTTATTGGGTCCTGCGTTGTCATTTATGCTCCTCCCGGTATTGCTTTACCAGCTAGCTTTTTTAACACCCGGCAATTCTCCCTTGTGGGCCAACTCTCGAAAGCATACTCTACATATACCAAAATCCCTTATGTAGCCCCTGGAACGTCCACAAATATTACACCTGTTATAATCCCTGACGTCGTACTTTTTCTCTTTCTCCGCCTTTTCAATCAAAGCTTTTCGAGCCATAATAACCTCCAGTTATTCTCTGAATGGGGAACCAAGTTCTTTGAGGAGATAGTATCCTTCTCTATCGGTTTCGGCGCTGGTAACGATGGTTATATCCATACCCTGTACCTGTCTAACGTCGTCGAACGTAACCTCCGGGAAAACAAGTTGCTCGTCCATTCCCAAACTGTAGTTTCCCCGGCCGTCAAAAGAATCCGGAGAAAGACCGCGAAAGTCTCTAATGCTGGGTAAAGCCACGTTATAAAGCTTATTCAGAAACTCGTACGCTCTTTTACCTCTCAGAGTTACCTTACAGCCAACAGGTACACCTTTTCTGATGTCAAAATCCGATATTGACTTTCGGGCGCGAGTCACTACGGGTCTTTGCCCGGTTATGTTCATCAGGTTTTCCACAGCACCGTCTATTATACTCGGGTCGTCATGTTCCGAAATACCCATATTTACTACAACCTTTTCAACTTCGGGTACTTCCATGGGGTTATCGTAGCCTAATTCATTCATTAGACTTTCCCTTACTTCTTCTTCGTATTTTTCGTTGAGCATTCCTAATCCAGAACCCCCTCGCACTTCTTGCAGACCCTAACCTTATCACCGGCTATCTCTTCGAACCCCACCCGGGTTGGCTCGTCACATGACGGACATACAGGCATTACGTTGGAAATATCTATCGGTTCTTCACGCTCAATTATTCCCGGCTCCTTCTGTTGCTGAGTCCTTCCCTGGTGTTTCAATCGAAAGTTTACGTTTTCTACTACCACTCGATTGTTTTTTGGATCAACGCTCAGTACCTCTCCCACCTTACCTTTATCGTTGCCGGCAATTACCTTTACCCTGTCACCTTTCTGAACCTTCCTCATGGTTACCTCCTATAGAACCTCGGGCGCCAAGGATATTATGCGTAACATATCCCCTTCTCGGAGTTCTCTTGTCACCGGTCCAAAAATCCTCGTTCCCACCGGCTCCATCCTGTCATCAACCAGCACAGCCGCGTTGTCGTCGAACCGTATGTAAGAACCGTCATTCCTTCGAAAGTTACCTACCGTTCTCACAATAACGGCACGAACGATTTCTCCCTTTTCCAGATCGCTATCAGGTATCCGTTTCTTTACGGAAGCGGTAATCAGATCGCCTATTTCGCCCTGGTTCTTGTTGGATTGACCGAGAACGTTGATACATCTTAACCTTTTCGCGCCTGAATTATCAGCCACTTTCAATTCCGTCTCCTGGTGGATCACGCTTCCCCTCCCGACCTTTCCAGTACTTCCTTTAGCTTCCAGCGTTTCTTTTTGCTTATCGGCCTGGTCTCGGAAATCAGCACCCGATCCCCTTCCTGAGCTTCCTCGTCCTCGTCGTGAGCGTAGAACTTCGACCGCTGCTTCAAATACTTCTTATACCGTGGGTGTCGCCTCTGAGTATCTACAGTTACAGTAATAGTCTTATCCATCGCGGCACTGACTACCCTTCCCTTTTTCGTCTTTTTCATTTCACTTCTTCCCCCTCACTTTCCCTTTGAATTGTCTTCGCACGAGCTATATCTTTTTTCGTTTTCTTTATTTCAGCAGTATTGTCCAGCTCACCAGTTGCCTTTTGAAACCTCAGGTTAAACAGCTTTTCCTTCAACTCGGCAACCTTTTCTTCCAGTTCTTCGGAGGTCATCTCCCTAAATTCCCCGGGCCTCATTTTTCGCCTCCCAGCTTCATCCTTTCTTTCAGCCTCGTCTTTAACGGCAGCTTATAGGAAACTAATTGGTGAAGTCGCTTTGCCTTCTCGGCGTCCACTCCCGAGAACTCGAAGATAATTCTTCCCGGTCTTATGACTGCTACCCATTCCGCCGGTTCGCCTTTTCCCTTTCCCATCCTGGTTTCCGCAGGTGTCTTGGTAATTGGTTTATCGGGAAAAACTCTTACCCAGATTTTTGAGTCACGCTGGGTCTCGTGTGCCAGGGTCATCCTTGCCGTTTCTATTTGCTTGCTGGTCAACCAGCCGGGGTCCTTAGCCTGAATTCCGTACTCCCCAAAAGAAACCTTATTGCCCCTGCTGGCTTTTCCTTTCGTTCGGCCACGTTGTTGTTTTCTATGTTTTGTTTCAGCTGGATATAATGCCATTTGTTACCATCCTCGATTAGAGACTCAATCCCTCAGGTACACCCTCGGGCAATAATTCTTCTCGGAAAACCCAAGCCTTGACTCCAATCGGTCCGTATTTCGTCCGGGCTTCGATAAATCCGTAATCAATATCGGCCCTTATCGTCTGAAGCGGTATTCTTCCTTCGTCCTGAGATACCGACCTTGCCAGGTTCGCCCCTCCGATTCTTCCAGAACACTTCACCTTAACGCCTTTTGCCCCCTTGTTCATCGACCGAGATATTACTTCCTTCATAGCCCTGCTGGGCGGTATCCTGTTCTCAATCTGAAATGCCACTTCCTGAGCTATTAACTGCGCCTGCAGGTGGGGGTCGTTGGCTTCCTTGACCGATATATTGACGTTCCTGCCCGTTTTGTCACTCAAATCCTGCTGAAACTGGTTTATCTCGTTGCCCCCTTTACCGATGATGATTCCCGGACGCGCCGAAACAATTATCATCGAGATTCGATCGTCCCTCGGTCTTTCTATACTAACTTCCGCTATACCTGCACCACGATAACGTTCCTCGATCAACTCTCGAATCTCGTGGTCTTCGGCGACGTATTCAGGGGCTTTTTCGTCGCTATACCAATTGGATTGCCATTTCTTGTTAACGCCAACGCGAAAACCGACCGGATTTACTTTCTGTCCCATTATTCTTCCTCCACTAGTATCACTGTAATATGGCTTTGTCTACGTTGCATTAGATCGGCCCTACCTTGAGCTCTTGGCTTCATCCGTTTCATAGTCTGCCCTTCGTCAACCGCGGCTTCTTTAACCTTTAGCTCATCCACTGCCATGTCGTGGTTGTGCTGAGCATTTGCAATCGCCGACTCTAGCGTATCTTTCAGAAACCGGGCGGCTTTCTTCTTGGAAAACTTTACCGTTTTTAAAGCTTCGTCAACCGATTTCCCTCGAACTGCGTCGGCAACCGGCCGAGCTTTCTTCGGGGAAATTCTTACGTTTTTGGTAATAGCTTTGGCTTCTTTCATACTAACCTACCGGAGTAATTGGCTCTTTTTTCTTGATGCCACCGTGTTCCCTGAACGTCCTGGTACGGGCAAATTCACCGAGTTTATGGCCAACCATATTCTCCGATATTTCCACCGGAACGTGATCCTTCCCGTTGTGAACCTTTATCGTCAGTCCAACCATTTTGGGCAATATCGTAGAATCCCTTGACCAGGTCTTAATTTCCTCTATTTCGCCGTTCTTCGCTTTGTCGACCTTCTCGTTTAAGCTATCTTTTACGTATGGTCCTTTCTTAACTGACCTTGGCATGGACTACCCCCTCTTATTTTTCGTCCTTCGTCTAATTATCTTTTCGTCACTTCCCTTCGCCTTTCTAGTCTTGCCACCCTTTGCAGGCACGCCAGTAGGCGAGACCGGGGGCCTGCCTACGTGAGCTCGTCCTTCTCCTCCTCCGTGAGGATGGTCAACGGCATTCTTGGCCGTACCTCTAACTTTCGGCTTCCTTCCCATGTGTCTTTTACGTCCGGCCTTTCCGCTCTTGACGTTCTTATGGCTCGGATTACTTACCTGGCCAACCGTGGCCTTGCACTCGGGATTAAACGACCTGATTTCCCCGGAGGGCAACTTTACGTCAATTTCCTCGGGATCCTTGGCAACTATCCGGGCATCAACTCCCGCCGATCGGGCTACCCTTCCCCCGCCACCGGGTGAAAATTCCAAATTATGAATCGGCTTTCCTGCCGGAATTTTCTTAAGAGGTAGGGCATTTCCGGGCCTGACCTCGGCTTCATCTCCCGCTTCCACCACGTCTCCAACTTGAAGCTTCAACGGGGAAATTATATAGCGTCGTTCGCCGTCGGAGTAAAGCAATAAAGTAATCCAGGCGGACCTGTTCGGGTCATACTCCGTACTCATTACTCTGCCCTTAATCCCTTCTTTGTCGCGCTGGAAATCTATCTTCCTGTACTTCCTTTTGTGCCCTCCTCCGCGACCGCGAACTGTTTCTTTTCCCTGGTTATTCCTACCGCCGGATTTTTTTAGCGGCTCCAGCAGGGATTCCTCGGGCTCGTCAGTCGTCAATTCTTCAAAGTCCGTCAACTCGGCATGACGTCTTGAAGGCGTTACGGGTTTAAACCTTTTAATTCCCATTTTTTCACCTTAACCTATCCGAATATGTCAATTCTTTCCCCTTCGGCAAGCCTGACGTAGGCCTTTTTCCAGCCACTCGTCTTACCCTTCTCCTGATTGAGTTGCTCTCTTTTGGGCTTTCCTTGGAGGTTCATAGTATTTACGTCGATAACTTCCACGTCAAACAATTCCTCAACAGCGTTGCGAATCATCACCTTATTGGCGTCAGGGTGTACCCTGAAAACGTATTTATTGCTTTCCTCCTGGAGTCGCCAGGAATTCTCTGTTACTACCGGCTCTACAACGATATCTTCCGTGCTTAATTCCATTTAGACCCCCTGCGTCTCCAGTTTACGGTCCAGTAAGAGCTCGGTTAGTTCCTCGACGGATTTTTTGGCTAACAAAATCCCTTCGTGATTTAAAATTTCGTATGCATTAATCTGGGAAGTTGAGATGCATTTAGCAGCTGGAATATTGCTAAAGGACTTTTGAACTTTCCAACTTTCTTCTTCCTGAGGCAAAATTATAAGAGTATCCTTGGGCAAATCAAGAGCTTCCAGCAACGACAGAGCTTTTTTGGTCTTCGGTTCTTCGAACTTCAGCTCTTCAATTACTACCAGATTACCTTCGGAATATCGAGTCGAAAGGGCACTGCGGATAGCCTTGTGTCTCATCTTCTTGGGGAGATCCATCCCGTGATCTTTCGGTTTGGGGCCAAATATTACCCCGCCACCGTTCCACAGAGGAGACGCTCTGGACCCGTGTCTGGCTCTTCCCGTCCCTTTTTGACGCCAGGGCTTTCTGTTAGAACTTTTGACTTCTGTCCTGTCCTTGGTGCTGGCGGTACCGGCCCTCCCGTTTGCTCTGTAAGCTTTTACCGCCCTATAAACGAGGTCGTTATGAAACTCCAGCCCAAGCAAATCATCGGAAACCTCTATCTCTTCACTCAGGTTGCCTTCTTTATCTTTAACGTTTAGCTCAATCATTGCTACCCCTGATCTGAATCAGATTGTCTCTCGGCCCCGGTACCGAACCTTTGAGAACCAATAAGTTATCTCCGGGGCTGATTTTTAAAACTTCCAGGTTCTGAATAGTAACGGTTTCGTTCCCCGTTCTACCCGGCAATTTCTGGCCCTTTAAAACCCTGCCGGGCTCGACACACATGCCGACAGAACCGGGCTTTCTATGAAACCGGGAACCGTGGGTCTTCGGTCCACCCGAGAAATTCCATCGCTTTACAACACCCTGAAAACCCTTTCCTTTTGAGTTACCGGTCACATCCACTTTCTCACCTGATTGAAACTGTTCCACAGTTATTTCATCGCCCGAGTCGTAGTCTTTCGGATTATCCACTCTGTACTCAACCAAGTACTTTTTTGGCTGAACGCCGTACTTGTCAAAATGACCTTTCATCGGCTTGGTTAACTTTTTCTTTTCGGTATCCTTGTAGCCAAGTTGAACCCCGTTATAGCCGTCGCTCTCGAGGGTCTTTACCTGCACAACCGCCGCGGGTTCGGACTTTATTACAGTAGCACCCACAGAAGCACCTGATTCCGTAAAGTACTGAGTCATTCCGACTTTTTCCCCTAACGTCCCTAACATTTTTGAACCTCCCAGTTAAACTGATGACAATTTAACTATTAAAGTTTGATCTCCACGTCGATTCCGGTCGGTAGCTCTATATCCATCAAGGCATTGATCGTCTCCGAGGTCGGTTCCTGTATATCGATCAACCGATTATGTATCCGTCTCTCAAAGTGCTCCATAGACGTCTTGTTGACGTGGGGTGATCGAAGAACAGTATATAGTTTCCTTTCGGTTGGAAGCGGCACCGGTCCGGAAATCTTTGCTCTGGTTTCTTCCGCAGTAGTCACTATTTTCTCAACCGACCTGTCAACCAATTCGTGGTCATAACCTTTTAGCTTTATTCTTATTTTTTCTCTCGCCATTTTTAATAACCTCGTTTATTTAAGATTTCCTCCTTTACTTTCTCCGGTACTCTTTGAAAATGAGAAAAACTTAACGAATAGGTACCCCGACCTCTCGTAATGGAACGAAGCCTCGTAGCGTAACCAAACGACTCGGCGAGAGGAAGCCTGAATTCCACCAGCTGGATACCTTCTCGACTCTCTATTCCCGTCACTTTCCCTCGACGTTTGGAAATATCTTCCATCACGTCCCCAACGTGATCCCCGGGAACGAATACTTCTCCTTCCATTATAGGTTCGAGCAACAGTGAACTTCCTTTGAGCGCTCGAGTAGTCGCCCGCGAACCCGCGGCTTTGAAAGCCATATCGGAAGAATCCACGGGATGATGGGAACCATCGTAAAGAGTAGCCTTTACGTCTGTTACGCTATATCCTGCCAGTTGCCCATTTCCAAGGGATTCCTCGATTCCCTCTCTTACGGATTTAATATATTCCTTGGGAACTCTACCTTCTTTTACCTCGTTTTCGAATTCGAAGCCGGCACCGCGCTCAAGGGGCTGGAAGTGAATCTTGACTCGAGCGTACTGCCCCCTGCCTCCGGACTGTTTGGCAAACTCCTCGTCTATATCGGAGTCCGAGCTTAGTGTCTCTTTATACGTGACGCTGGGTTTACCGACGAGAGCCTCTACATCGAATTCCTCTTTGAGCCTTTTCGTCAATATCTCCAGGTGGAGTTCACCCATTCCAGAAATTATCGTCTGGTTTGTGTCCGGATCGTTTTCGACTTTGAAGGTCGGATCCTCTTTGGCGAGCTTTTGGATAGCCTCGGCCAGTCGGCTTTCGTCAGATTCTTTCCGTGGCTCTATTGCCACGGATATAACGGGCTCGGGGAAATCTATTCGCTGAAGAACTATGGGATCTTCTTTGCTACAAAGAGTTTCCCCGGTAGAGGTATGGTCAGGGCCAACCACGGCTACTATGTCTCCCGCCTTGGCCTTTTCCACTCTTTCCCTTCGATTTGCATGCATGTGGAACATTCGGGAGATCCTTTCCGTGTTTCCCGAGTTCGGGTTAAATACGTTATCTCCTTCCTCTAGTGTTCCCGAATAGAGTCTTAAATAAATTAGCGTCCCGGTATACTGATCCGTGGTTACCTTAAACGCAAGGCTTGCAAGCGGCTCTTCGGGCGAAGGATACCTCTTTAACTTTTCACCATCTTCATCTCCGTCCACTCGAAAACCTTCAACCGCCGGAACGTCATTCGGGCTTGGCAGATAATCTATAACTGCATCCAGAATTGGTTGCACTCCGACGTTCTTCAGTGCCGAGCCACCTAAAACCGGTACACACGAACCAACTATAGTAGCCTTACGGATAGCTCGGACGAGCAGATCCCGGGAAATTTCTTCTTCTTCCAGGAACTGCATCATCAACTCGTCGTCGTACTCGGCGGCTTTTTCAACAAGATCTTCTCGCCACCTGGCCGCTTTGTCCTTCACGTCGTCCGGAATCGGACTGCGTTCGTATTCCGCTCCTTCAGTATCCTGGTCCCAGGTCATCAGCGACGGATTAATCAGGTCTATCATCCCTATCAGTTTGTCCGATTCGTCCCTATAAACTAATTGAAGCGGCAGGGTGGTTACCCCTAACCGCTCCTCGATCATTTCTATCGTTTTGTCGTACCGAGATTCCGTCCTGTCCAGTTTATTGACAAAGGCAATCCTTGGTACGTTGTATCGATCCGCCTGGCGCCAGACCTTCTCCGACTGGGATTCAACCATTTCAACGCCGGAGAAAAGAGCCACCGCTCCGTCCAGAACCCGGAGCGACCTTTCTACCTCGGCAGTGAAATCCACGTGGCCGGGAGTGTCGATAATATTAATCTGATGGTCCTGCCAGTAACAGGTAGTAGCGGCGGAAGTAATAGTTATTCCCCGCTCTTTTTCCTGATCCATCCAGTCCATTTCGGCGTCCCCATCGTGGACTTCTCCTATCTTATAGGTTCGACCGGAATAATAGAGCATCCGTTCCGTAGCAGTAGTCTTTCCTGCATCGATATGCGCCATGATACCGATGTTCCGCATTTCCTCGAGCTCCTCGTCCCTAATTTCTTCGTCCACGATTTCGTCTGTCTTCTGTTTCGTCATTATCATAATTATAGATTCCTATAAATTCTTAAAAGCACCCATGATACACAAATACCCTTTCCCAGTTGAAAAGGTCTTTATGAAGATAAAACCGGATTAATTTCGAATCGCCGAAGATTTACCAGCGATAATGGGCAAAGGCCTTATTTGCCTCTGCGCGGCGGTGGGATTCAAGCTTTCTCTCGTAAGCTTCCCCTTCCTTGTTGCTGGCCAATATAATTTCGCTCGCCAGGCGCTCTTCCATCCGGGGTTCGTTTCTAGACGAAGCAACGTCAACCAACCAGCGGAAGGAGAGCGCAACCTGTCTATCGGATGATACTTCGTAGGGCACCTGATAATTTGCCCCTCCAACTCTTCGGCTTCTGGTCTCCAGCTCGGGCGAAATATTATCTATCGCTTCTCGGAAAACCTTTACCCCAGGCTCCCCTTCTCTCTCTTCAATTAGAGAAAAAGCCTTGTAAATAATTTTGAATGCAAGGTTTTTGTTACCGTCCTGCATTATATAGTTTGCAAACTTCCCTACCAACTTGCTACCGTGCTTAATATCTTGGTTTACGTCACGTCCAGGCAATCCCATTAACCCATCCTCCTAACTCGGCTTCTTTGTTCCATATTTAGACCGGCCCTGCTTCCGTCCATCTACACCAGTTACGTCATAAGCTCCGCGAACAATGTGATATCTTACTCCCGGCAAATCTTTAACTCTGCCACCTCTGACTAGCACTACGGCGTGTTCCTGCAGTTCGTGACCTTCGCCAGGAATATAAGCCGTAACTTCTTTACCGTTACTCAACCTGACTCGGGCAACTTTTCTCAACGCCGAGTTCGGCTTTTTCGGAGTTCTGGTATATACCCTTGTTACTACTCCTCGTTTCTGGGGACAACCGTCCAGAGCCCGGGAGCTAGTTTTCTTCTTTTTACTCGATCTTCCTTTCCTCACTAACTGATTAATCGTCGGCATATCGTCTTCTCATCACTCCTGTAAGTGCCAGAAATTATAAGCTAGCCCCTTTTTATTGTCAAGCTGACTTAGAATCCACGGGGCTTAGCTCCTCTTCCCCCTCTCCAGTCTCGTCCTTTTCCTCTTCCTCCGGCATCTCCTCTTCTTCGCCTTCTTCGTCTTTGAAGCCAGTTCCAACAGAAACCTTCTTTCCTACAATTATGTTGGGCTTAAGTCCCTTCAGTTCATCGGATTGACCGCTCAAAGCTGCATTGGTCAGTGCGGATGTTGTTCTCTGGAACGAAGCCGCGGAAAGCCAGCCTTTGGTCTTGAGAGCTGATTTGGATATCCTCAAGAGTTGTCTGTCAGCCTCGGGTAACTGGAACTCCTTTACCCGTAAATTACTGACTTCGCCGTCCATGATCACGGGGATTTCTTTCACACCTGACTCAGTCGCGTATTCCAGCACGTCTTCCGTGACAGTTTCCTCTTCTCGCGCTATCAAACGCTTACCCTTTTTAACGTCTTTAGCTATTTCCCTTCCCAGTATTTCCCTCCGATTTTGCCTGACTTTCTCGTTCTTTTCCCTTAGCACTTTAACTACGTTCCTAAATTCTTCCAGAGTAATCAATTCGTTTTGAGTCAGATCGGAGTCTCCTCTGTTACTTACGATCACGTTATTCAACATCTGGGCAATAATAATCTCGACGTGGGTATCGTTAATGTCCACTCCCTGGCTCTTATAAACCTTCTGGATCTCGGTAAGCAGGTATTCGTAAGTCCTCTCTACCCCTGCTTTGTCCAGCAAGTTGTGAGGCGGGATTACTCCCTTGGAAAGTTGTTCGCCCGGCTTGACTTTATCTCCCATTTCCACCACGGGTGAGTGGGTAATATTGACTTCTTCACGGTATCGGTATTCCACCCGGGCGAAATCCTCACTTACTTCTTCCACTTCTTCAACAATCAGTCTTCTATCAGCCGGTCTGTCGATGGAAAATAGTGATTTGCCCTTCTTTACTTCTTCTCCGTCCACGACTTCCGGAATCATCGCCTCTGAGAGTGGAATCCTCTTCCGCCCATCCTCAGGCTGAAATATAATTACCGAATTTTCAGCAATTACTAAGACGCCTGACTTATCGGCTGTGAGCTTATCAGAACTCTTCAAGTCGATGAGCTTTTCATCCTCTTCGACCCCTTCTCCCTCCTCGACGAGTGGCTTGGCCATGGGAGGAATGAGGTGGTCTACCACGTTGCCTTCGTCGTCGGTCAGTGAAATCAGGCGTTTGCTTTTATTTATCTCCTCGACCGTCCCGCTTTTCTTCGCAAATACCTGGTCGAGTTCGACTTTATCGGAGAGAACGTCTCCTTTTTCTACAAAATCACCCGACTCCTTATCTATCTCCAACCCGTCAGGTAACTCGTAATAAACGTCCGAACGGCTCATCAGAAGATACATAACCGTCTGGCCCTCTTCCTCTACTATTCTAACCGTGCCGGCGTGAGGGCTTGTATTGTCGACGATATCCGAGAGGTTAGCTTCCTCGTCGGGTTCCACCAGACAGAGGGACGAAGGCACCATCAATTCCTGAGGCTCTCCTTCAATTTCTATACTCTTACCCTCTTCCGTGTCCCTCATTTCCGTGATATGGCCCTCGATGTCAGTGATAGTGGCCTGGGCACTCTTAGTCGTCTTCCGTGCTTCAAATAGTTCTTCAGCTCTTGGAAGTCCCTGAGTTATGTCTTCACCCGCAACACCGCCCGAGTGGAACGTCCTCATTGTCAGCTGGGTTCCAGGTTCACCAATTGACTGAGCGGCAATTATTCCTGCAGCTTCTCCTTTATCCACCAGCTCGTGATTCGATAGGTCCATGCCATAACACTGCTGGCAGACGCCTTTCTCGGTTTCGCAGGTCACCGGCGACCTTACTACAATCCGCGGGCGCACCTCGATCTCATCTACGGCACTTATTTCCAGTTTATCCCGTTCGACCGGACCTATAACTTCATCACTCTCCACAATTACGTTGCCGCTTTCCGGATCCCGGATGTCTTCCAGGCTGCTGGTACCCATTATCTTCTCGAGACCCTCGTCGGTAAGCTCGACCGCTACTTGCTTGTTGGCCAGCCGGGACGCGAGTTCCTTACTCACCAACTCGCCTTCTTTTCCCATCACGCTACCGTCATCCGGATCGATAACGGGTTCAGCCAGTATCTTTCCGTAGACCCTCTCCTCTATACCTTCCATCAATTCTCCCCCGTCGTATCTCAGAGGATCTATTTCGAGACCTCTATTGGTTCCACAGTCCGACTCGCGAACCACGATATTCGAAACAGCTTCGACTAGTCTCCGCGTCAGGTAGCCGGAATCGGCCGTCTTCAGTGCAGTATCGGCGGTTCCTTTTCTTCCACCGTGTGTGGATATAAAGTACTCCATCATATCCAGCCCCTCCCGGAAGTTCGATTTCACGGGCATTTCTATTACGTCGCCGGAGGGATCTGCCATGAGCCCACGCATACCCGCCAATTGCTTAACCTGATCGGCGCTTCCTCGAGCCCCGGAACCGACCATCATCTGAAGAGAGTTGAACTTATTTTCCGCAAAGTTGCTCATGGTAGCTTCCTCGATCTCGTCCACCGTTTCGTGCCATATGTCGACGATCGTGGAGGATCTTTCTTCCTCGGAAGCTAGACCTCGCTCAAACATCTCATTCACTTCTCTAACCCTGTCCATGGCGTGCTCTAGAATGGAATCCTTCTCTTCCGGAGCGATACAGTCGGTCGTAGAAATAGTAAGTGCCGATTGAGTCGCTTCCGAAAAGCCAAGTTCCTTCAGGTTGTCCAGTAAACTAACTACCCGTTCGTTGCCGTAGTTCTCGTAAACCTTCATCAAAAGGTCGGAAATATCGGAAGATTCGAACCTCTTACCGTAATCCCTGAGATCGGGTGGGAATAGCTCGTTTAACTTCGCCCTTCCGAGGGTTGTATCCACTATCTCACCGTCTATTCTTATCTTTATAGGTGCGTGAAGGCTAATTACCTCGTTCTCATACGCCCTTTTTGCTTCCTGAAGGCTGGCAAAGTACTTGTCCTTTCCCTCGCCTTCTTCGTCTATTTCGGTAAGATAGTAATAAGCGTAAATCTGATCCTGAGTCGGTTTGGTGAGTGGTCCCCCATAAGCGGGAGAAAGCAGATTTTTCGACGAGAGCATTATATCTCTCGATTCATTCACCGCTTCCCTCGTTAACGGAATATGAATTGCCATCTGATCCCCGTCAAAGTCCGCGTTGTAGGGAGGACAGACGTGAGGGTGAATATGTATGGCGTCGCCGTCGACTAATTTCGGTTCAAAAGCCTCGATTCCCAGCCGGTGAAGCGTGGGAGCTCGGTTAAGCAGTACCGGCCTCTCTTTTAGCAGTTCCTCCAGGTAATTCCAGACGTCGGGCATCTTTCCCGCGAGAGCCTTGTTTTTCACTTCGTTGTAATCCGAATATGTAGTGTCATCCAGATACCTTGTCACGAAAGGCTTGAAAAGTTCCAGAGCCATCTTCTTCGGTACTCCACACTCCCAGAGTTTGAGTTCCGGGTCCACCACGATAACTGCTCGGCCGGAATAATCCACCCGTCTCCCCAGCAGGTTCCGTCTTAACCTTCCATGCTTGCCGGATATCCTGTCCGAAAGAGACTTGAGAGGACGATCGTCTTTTCCTCTGATGGGTGTATTTTTCTTTTCATTATGAATAATAGCATCCACGGACTCCTGGAGCATCCGACGCTCGTTTCTGAGAATAACCTCGGGAGCTCCCATGTCCTCGAGACGTTTCAATCGGTTGTTTCTGTTTATGATCCTTCGATAGAGGTCGTTGAGGTCGGTCGTGGCAAACTTTCCACCTTCAAGGTGGACTATCGGCCTGAGGTCTGGAGGTAGTACCGGTATTGCATCCAGGGCAATGTAGCTAGATTTGTTTCCCGAATCTCGGAGTTTCTCTACTACGCTAAGTCTTTTTGATAACTTATTCTTTGCTGTTTTCGAGGTTTCTTTATTCAACCGGTCACTTAGGGATTGGCTTAGCTCTTCCAGATCGATATTCTCCAAGAGGCCCTTTATCCCTTTCGCACCAGTAAAGGCCGAAAAACCGGCAGGATACAATCTCTCGTAGGCTTCCTTTTCGAGCTGAGCAATCTTTTGCCCTACATCCAGAGGAACCTCTTCGTTCTCCACGGAGGTCACCAAAAAGGCGAGGTTGTCGACTTCTTCCTGGGCTTCCTCGGACTCGATGGCGTCCCCGTAACGGGATTTTGCCATTTCATAGAACGTTTCCGAGCAGATCTCACCTACAGGAGTCTCGGCAATTAAATCCTCTTCCTCGACCTCGTCCCCGTCGCTAACCTCGAGAATCACTTCCTCGGATACGGGAAATTCCTCTTCACCTATCGAAACAACAGCTATGCCTTCTCCGTTTTGTAACTTTTTGTGGTCTATCGATACTTCTCCGGCTTCGCCCGCGGTGATCTTCGGTGCATCATTTATTACGATACCGTTCTCCATCTCAAAATCCAGGTGTCTGGATAGTATTTCCAGCTCAGAACTATAGAGGCGTTCGCCTTCCCTTATTTTGTCGTTTTCCGTGGAGGTAACGATCGAAATATCCTCAAGCGTCGTCTCTGCTTCGTAGTAAGCAATTTTTCTCAGTGTTTTCTTTTTTATATCCAATAGCTTGCTCAGCGGACTGGATATCCCCTTGAGAAACCAGAAATGAATAACGGGACTCGCGAGTTCGATATGGCCCATGTTTTTCCGCCTGACCGAAGAGTCCGTAACCAGAACCCCGCATTTTTCGCAGGTTATTCCCTCATATTTCTTGCCCTCGTATTTACCACAGGCACACTTGTAATCCTCTTCAGGCCCGAAAATTTCCTCGGCGTATAATCCACCCTTTTCGGGCTTGTGAGTTCTATAATTTATCGTCTCGGATTCAGTAACCTCACCGTGAGACCATCTCCTGATCTCTTCCGGGGAAGCAAACATTAATTTTACTTCCTCGACATCGTCACCAGACAACATCCGCAATCACCTCGCTACTAATGTTAAACCAACCGTTTGCCAGGAATTTTTTATGATGGCAATATTTCCGATAGAAAGGCACCTATTGATAGTTATGATCTATCCTTTGTACAGTACAGAGTGAAAAATAAAGTGTTAAGTTTAGAATACCCAATAATTCTCCGCTACTCAGGATAAACCAGCAGAAAAACCAAAACTCCGTAAATTTATTTGGTCCCGAACAGTAAATGGAATTTACGGTCTAGGAAAGTTTTCAGTCAATATGTAATAATTTATCAGTTTAAATTCCTGCGAGAAAACCGGGAAAAGAAAACAATGAATACCCCTATTATTCAGGATCTACCTACTTTCCAACCTGGATCGGGTTTTAAGGCACAATCACCTCTAACCCGGGAAACCGAAAAATTATTATAGAAACTAATCAACCGGTCAATCTTCTCCTTGGCTTGCCCCCTCTTTCTCGCTCTTGCCTGTCTCTCCGGAATTCTTACCGTTACCTTCTGCCCCTTCGTTACTGCCGTTACCTTTATAACTACTATTGCCGTAATCCGTTCTGTAAAAACCACTGCCTTTAAACCTGATTCCGACACTCGAAATTACTCTCTCCGTTTCCTCGGTTCCACAAACCGGACACTCAGGCTCTTCGTCCTTCTTACCGTTTCTTTGCAGGACCTTGAAGGTGTTGTCACATTCGGTACAGCGATACTTATATAAAGGCATAAATTCCTCCATCTCTTCCATAAAACCTAATTTACCCGATTCGGAAACAGCTACCCTATCTTGCCCTAAAGTCCATAATATTGACTGCTTTTTTCTACTTTTTGGTACCAAATCAAGGTTGGTGCACGAAAATAGATAAGAATAAAAGCATTAAGTTAACTTAACGAAACTGCTCACCAATTATAAGGCAGGCGGGAACGATTTCAACTCATTTTATAAAGTCCTTCCAGTCGCCTCCGCCACCGCTAACTCTCGACCCACCCATCTCCGAGGAAAAAACGTCGAACTCGCTTTCTACGGGCCTCTTCTCCTCGTCAGGAATCTCCTCCAGAAACCGGGAAGGTAAGTGGCTGAACCTTTGTCCGTAGAGAAACCTGCTATCGGTATAACTAAGGAAGGCCCTGTTTTTTGCCCTCGTCAGGCCTACGTAACAAAGACGCCTCTCCTCTTCCATCCCTCCTTCTTCAAGCGACCTTTTATGAGGTAATAACCCGTCCTCCATCGCAACCATAAATACGTAACCAAACTCGAGTCCTTTGGCAGAGTGTAACGTCAATAAAGATACTTTGTTATTTCGGTCCTCGTAACTATCCACGTCGGACTCAAGAGCAACGTTCTCCAGAAACTCCTCGAGATCCAGCGTCTCATCTTCTGTCTCCTTTATCTGACCGATCAGTTCGCGGACGTTGTTCCTCCTGTCTTCCGCCGATTCCTGATCGTATTCTTTTTCCAGGAAAGTGAAATAGCCGATCTCCGAAACCATCCATTTTACGTAGTCAACCAGATCTCCCTCACCCCTTCGCTCCCTTAGTCCCTGGATCAGGTCCCTAAAAGCCTCCAGCCTGGATTCCTGCCGACTCGAAAGACCTGAAAGTTCGTCTTCGCTCGTCAGAACGTCCCACACGGATGCCCCGCGCCTTCGGGCCGATCTCCTAATTTCCTCCTCGGTTTTTGATCCTATCCCTCTACGGGGAGTATTGATTATTCGGAGGAGATGAAGATCGTCATGAGGGTTGCATATAACCCTTAAATATGCCAATACGTCCTTTACTTCTTTCCTTTCGTAGAACCTGGTTCCTCGAACTATTTCGTAGGGAATGTTACGCTTTACCAGTTTCTTCTCGATTCCACGTGATAGAGGGTTAACTCTGTACAGGACTGAGATTTCGCCCAGCTCTACCCCATTTTCCCTGAGCCTCTTTATTTGCCGGACGAGAAACTCAGCTTCGTCTTCCTCATCGGAGGCATTGTAGACCGCTAGGGATTTTCCCTCACCCCGCTCCGGTTCCATTTTCTTTTGTTTCCTTAGCTTATTATTTTTTATTATCGCGTTTGCCGCCCTCAGTATAGGCTTCTTGGACCGGTAATTTTTTGATAGGTGGACTACCTTTGCCTCGGGGTAGTCCTCTTCAAACTCCAGAAGATTACTTACGTCCGCCCCTCTCCAGCTAAAAATGGCCTGATCATCGTCCCCTACCACGCAGATATTGTTCTCCGGGGCAGCCAGCTGGCTGGCCAGAACGTACTGAGCGTGATTCGTATCCTGGTACTCGTCTACGAGGAGGAACTTGAATCTTTCTCTCCACCTCCGAACGGATTCCAGGTCTTTCTCGAGCAACACCGTGGGAAGTCTTATCAAATCACCAAAGTCAACACCGTTCCACTCCTCCAGCTTTTCCTGATAGCTATTGTATACCCTGCTAACCACCCTCAGCGTGTAATCGTCTATATCGCCCGCTTTTTCCGACCTAAATTCGTTCGGTCCGGCCAGGTCGTTTTTAGCATCGTTGATGAAAGACGCTATAACGCCGGGCTGGAACTCCTCAGTAGAAATATCCAGCTCCACCATCGTTTCTTTTATCGCCTTCTTCTGGTCGGACTGGTCGTAGATAGTGAAGTACCTATCATAACCTTTGCCAAGTTCTTCGACAAGATCACGAAGTAGCTGAGCCCCGAGTGCGTGAAAGGTACCAAGCCAGGGAGAACTACCGGCCAGCTGACGGGGTAATAAGTGTTCCAGGCGTTCGTTCATTTCGTCAGCCGCCTTGTTGGTAAATGTAAGTCCAAGGATATTTGATGGGTAAACTCCAAAATGGTCAATTAAATAAGCCGCCCGGTGAGTAATTACCCTCGTCTTACCACTCCCGGCTCCCGAAAGAACCAACAACGGACCCTCGTGGTGAGTCACAGCGCTAATCTGTTCAGGGTTTAATTCTTTCAGTAATTCGTCGGAACTATTCATGGTGTTTGAGTTGTTTTTAGGTTTTTTTGAATTAGAAATTCACGAAGATTCTATAACGATAGCTCGGTTAATTTCCGACTTTCCAGAGGAGATACTTCCAGGCTATAAGTTTCGTTATCGTGTTCAAACCTGTAATTAACAGGCACTTTCATCTGGCCGTCCACTTCACTTTTCGCGACTGTAATCCTGGCGGCCAAATCAACTACCTCCTCGAGTGCTTCGTCGGATTTTCCGTCCCAGCCGGATCGTACTAATCCCATGGGACCTTTTTCGGTAGGTAGGTAAAACCGGAGGTCCCGGGGAAGAAAATAATTGTGCAGTTCCCTTTTTTCTTCCGGGTTCGCTGCTAACACCATCTTGGTGTCCGGAGGAATTTTGTAATAATCTCCGAAGTCCAGCAACCTGAGATCGTTCACATTAAAACCCTCTTCCTTAACCAGGTCATTCAATCTCTTCCGGTATTTTGGACTTGTTAATTTGCACCTCGTGTTCGATCCGAAGTACTCGTTATCCGTATCCAGGTCGAGCTTTTCGGCAAGGGACTGTAAGGAATACTCCTTTCTGAGGTCCATATCGCTATCGGAAGGAGTCCAGCCTTTCCTCTCGGGAAGCGAATCATTCATATTCGGGGATAGCGGACGAAAAACCAGTCCCTCAACTCCCGCCCCTCTTTCTATTTTTTGTAGCTTTTCGGTCCAGTATTGGCCTTTTAAATTTGCCGCTTCCCCGGAAACTAAGAAATCACCTTCGACCCGATCGAGGAATTCCCCCCCGGTTTTCAACAGGTTTAATCGACATCTCATGCAGAAGGAATCGGCCTCCGGTAATTCTCCTCTCCCGGAAGTTGCTATACTTTCCGTCCGGCGTTTTATCGACTTGCTCCTGAATTTACACTCGGGCCACAAATTATTTGCAATATCTTTAATTTCTTCGTAGTGGTCGAAAAACGGCGAACGTAAGGTCAGAAGAATTACCCTGTCTATTTCACAATGGTTTACCGATATCTCCGTCGAAAGAGAACTCGAAAGGCTACCTGAGAACAGAGAAACAGCCTTCCGCATTAGACAGCTCCCCGCTAATATAGATTAGATTAACCCCGGACCTGAACCTAGCTAAATTTGAGGATCGATTAACCCGTATTTGCCATCGTCCCGTTGATAGATTATGTTAACCTGATCGTTATTTGAATTCACAAAAACGAGAAAGTCTTGCTGATAAGAATCCAGCTGCATTGACGCCTCGTCCGGCGTCATTGGCTTTTTAAAATAGATATCGGTCTTCACTATTTCCCTTTGACTCTCATCCGAGGAAAAGTAGTCGGGACCTACCTTCCCATCATCATCTATCTCCCCTTTATGTTTATCCTTCAGTTTTTCCTTGGTTTTCTTTAGCTGACGTTCTAGCTTATCCATTGCGCTATCTATCGAGACGTACATATCGTCGGACTCCGCAGACGCCTTCGCTACCTTTTTATTTATTAAGTGAGCGAACACCGTAACCATCCGTCTCTCCTTCTCCACGTCCATCGTAACTTCCACACTTATTATTCCGTCAAAAAATTTCTGTAGGCTTTCTGCTTTAGATACGGCGTATTCCCTTAACGGTTCACTTTGCTCCATATGCCTTTCTTCTATTCTAACTTTCATTGTATCATATCACCTACGTTAAAAATTATAGTAACTTATCGGTTTTGCTAATTCAAAAAGCCAGCAACTAATCCCTAGTCAATCCTGCCGGATAACAGCTATAACGGTTCTGGGCTCGAGCCCGCCCGGAGGATCAATTTTTGTCCGAAATGGAATTGACCGAACCTATCCAGAAGTGTAAAGCCCTCTTGTAACTGGTTTTCCGTAACTTTTAGCCGCTTTACCTTGCTCTGAGGAGTGCGGATCAGCTTGACGAAGACTTTCCTCAAGCCAGCGGATATTTGAAACTCGTTTCCCGTCGAACATTTGGTACAAACCACTCCACCGGCCTCCGGGGAAAATTTAATCGGATCCTCATCCTCAACCGGCCTGCCACAACGACTGCACTCCATCAGCTGAGGCTGGTAGCCAAGATGGCGAAAAAGTTTAAGGTAAAACGACAGTTCGACCACCCTGGACCGAACCTGACTTTCGTCAAGAGATGACAGAGTTTCCTCAATCAAGTCGTATGCTTTAATCTCGCGCTGCCCTTCCTCCAGTAGTTTATTAACCATCCGGGCACTGCGAAGTCCGGCGTCTATTGCCTCACCGGAATTCCTCATACCTTCCCAGTTTTCTATCAATTCTGCTTCACTTATAAAATCCAGGCCGGAACTCTGATAAAACACTACTTCAACCATGTTTAACAGGTCGAATACGCCTCCGAACTTGCTCTCAAGCTTTCTGGCACCTTTTGCAATTCCGGCGAATTTTCCCGACCCCCTTCCAAACAGAGTCACCACGTAATCGCTATCCTTGAAATTTACTTTCCGTATGACGAATACAGTGGCTTTCTCTATTGTCATTAAAATCGATTACATTCAGCCTTCCGGTGCACCTTCAACTATCTCAACGCCGCTGCTTGCACCTATCCTGGTTGCTCCTGCCTCTATCATTTCTCTGGCAGCTTCGAAATCACCTATTCCCCCGGCAGCTTTCACGCCCACCTCGTCCGAGACCAGGCTGCTCATTAGTTCTACGTCCTCGACGGTGGCGCCAGAAGGTCCGAATCCCGTCGAAGTCTTTACGAAGTCGGCTCCACTGGCTTGAGCTATTACACAACCGGCCCGCTTGGTTTCCTCCTCCAGCAGGCCCATCTCCAGGATAACTTTTACAAGGACTGTCCGTGCGCTGGCCTCTGCGGCTTCGGTAACCGCATATATATCCCGGGAAACTTCTTGGTAATCTCCACTTTGCAGTGCGGGAACGTTGACGACGGTATCGAGTTCGTCAGCACCGTCTTCTATCGCGAGCTGGGCCTCGAAGCCTTTTGCTCCCCGTTTGTGAGTTCCGTGAGGAAATCCGATCACAGTATCCACCTTAACCTCCGTGTCCTTCAGCAGTTCTGCGGCGGTACTTACGTAGATCGGTTCAACGCAGACCGACGCAAAACCGTATTCCTTGGCCTCCCTACAGACCCTTTCCACGTCTTCCTCGGTGGATTGGGGACCTAAAGTAGTATGATCGATTAACGCCGCCAAATCTGATTTTTTCATAATGCCCACCTCTGGAAGTTCATTCAGTATCAAAACCAGCCAAAGACTCCACGGAATCGGACCTTCTGTTCCAGTTTTTTGCCACTTTGACTTTCAGATCAAGGTAAACCTGACTACCCGTTAATTTTTCCAGATCCTTCCGGGCCCGTTTTCCTATCTCTTTAATCTTCTGCCCTTCCTTTCCAATTATTATCCCCTTTTGGGACCTCCTTACCACGAAAATATCAATATATACTTCCAGCAGGTCTTCATCGTCCCTCCGTTCGTAAGATTTAGTTCGAGTTGCTACGGAATAGGGAAGTTCTGCGTAAGTCAACTCGTAAACTTTTTCCCTTACGAGTTCGGACATCAGGAACTCTAGAGGTTTATCCGTGGAAACGTCTTCAGGGAAAAGTCTATTTCCGTCCGGTAGATACTCGACTATTTTATCCAGGACGATATCTACTCCATCTCCGGTCAAAGCCGAAATGGGGATGTATTCTGCAAAAATTCCTTCATCTTCGTAAGCTTCAAGTGTCCTCGCTATTTCCTCCGGGGAATGAATATCCACCTTGTTAACAATGAGAAACACTTCCTCTTGCTGGCTTGAAATTTTTTTGAGAAAAGACCGCTCGTCATCAGGCACTTCTTCCCAGGGCTCCACCATGTAAAGAATTAAATCGGAACCTTTTATACCTTTCCTCGCTTCCTCAACCAGGTAGCTTCCGAGCGAGTTTTCCGGCTCGTGAATACCGGGAGTATCCAGAAAAACGACCTGGGCATCGTCCCGGTTATAAATACAATTAATTCTATTGCGCGTCGTCTGAGGTTTGTCGGAGGTTATGGAAACTTTATCCCCGACAATTTTATTCACGAAAGTGGATTTACCGACATTTGATTTGCCCAAGAGGTGAACGAAACCGGATTTCAAGTTGTCCTCCTTCCCGTTAAATAGATTATAGTTAAGTAAGTCGGCTTCTTCCAGCGGGCTGGAATAGGGGGCTCTTGTTCACAGTTCCCCTGCTGGGTATAATGGCTTTTGATCTTAAAAGAAGAAGAGAAAAGACACTGGCAGTGAGGGCTTAGATTGAAAATTTTAGCGAAAACTTTTGCCAAGGTTAACCCCCGGATAAACGTACTGGGAAAGTTGGACGACGGGTACCACGAGCTCGACATTAGTTTCTTGAGCGTAAATCTGGCGGACCGGATGACTTTCGAACCATCCAACCAGGACAGGATTACCCTTTCGACCGGGGCGGACATACCCCCGGAGGAAAACTTATGCTACAGGGTCGCAAAAAAGCTCAAGGAATCCTGCTCCCACAATAAAGGAGCGGAGGTTACCCTGGAAAAGCGGATCCCGATTGGTGGCGGATTGGGGGGAGGAAGTTCGAACGCCGCCACCACGCTCATCTGTCTTAACCGCCTTTGGGATTGTAATCTCTCCCGAAGAGAGCTAATTCGGCTGGGGAAGGAATTCGGTGCCGACGTACCGTTCTTCTTTTACGGAGGCTACTGCACCGGTACGGGAAAGGGTTCCGAGTTGAGGAAGAAAGAGAACCTATTTCGTGATTGCTTTATTCCATTGATTATCCCACCTTTTCCCCAGCTTACTTCGGAGGTATATTCCAGGTTCGATGAACTTACCGAGTATTTTGAGAAAGGTCGTTCCGGGAAAGATCGGAATTACCCCCTCGAACTCGGGAATTTCACCGTCGAAAACGATCTCCAGCGAGCGGTAATAGATCTGAATCCCAAACTCGAAAACTACCTGAACCTTCTAAAGAACGCTTCCACGATCCAAACGGCGGGAGTGGCCGGAAGCGGTAGTTCTTTATTTGGAATATCTCGAATGGATGTTTCTTCCGGAGAGATAAAAGAAGAGATAGAGGAAGACTTGTGGTCTATCTCAGATGAGGCTAAATTGATCGTAGTCAGGCCCACAAACCACGGCCAGATAGTAAAGGAGGAAGAATAATGCCATGAAGGTTACGATAGACGGACCGGCTGGCGTGGGAAAGACCAGCGTAGGAAGGCAGGTCGCCAGGAGGTTTTCGCTATTATTTATTCAGTCGGGTCAATTATACAGAGCTCTGGCCTACGGAAGAATTAACGGTCTTCAACTGGACTCTCTCTCGCTCGAGCCCGGGGATAAAACGGACCCGGAATTGTTAATGGATGGGGAAAAGCTGAAGGAAGAACTCACGACGGAAGAAATCGGCGAGAAAGCTTCCAAACTAGCTAAAGAGGAAGAGATAAGGGAGCTCGTAAACGAAATAATCATAGATACTGCCGCGGACAGGGACGTCCTTGTCGAGGGCAGGGATATCGGGACGGCGGTTTTAACGAACGCGGAGGTCAAGATATACTTAACGGCTTCGGCTGAGGAGCGGGCAAGACGGAGGAAAAAGCAGATGAATACTGATCGCTCGCTGGGAGAAATCGAGGCGGGAATAAAGAAGCGTGATAAACGGGATCAGACCAGAGAACTTGCTCCGCTCAAACCGGCTGACGACTCGGTAATAATTGATACAAGTTCTTTATCGGAAAGGGAAGTAGTAGATCGGATCTCCAAAATTATCACGAAGCGGAAAACCCGAGAGAAGTGATCACCAGTGAGAGAAAAAATAGGTAAGCTAATCCACAGGCTTGGATACGTAGGACTTCTCCTGATAATCTATCTCGCTTCCAAGCTGTTCTTCAGGCTAAAAGTCAAGGGCAAAAAAAACATCCCCCAAAATGCGGACGATCTGGTAATTACTTCTACCCACACGAGTTACTGGGATCCCCCGTTAATCGGGATAACTTTCGGACTCCTGCGGAAAATACATTTTATCGCCCGGGAAGGTTTATTAAAGAACCCGATATTCTCACTCCCGGTTAGAACTTACTCCACCACGATAAACAGGGATGATTTCGGGAAGAATGATCTAATGAACTTGCTGAAAGCATTCAAACAGAAAGGGCCGATATGCGTATTTCCTGAGGGAACGACCTCCGAGAACTCTCCTCCAAAGAGCGGTACTGTAAGACTGGCTGAAAAGACCAACCGAAGATTCCTACCACTGAAAATTGAATACGGCAGGAGCCCCACCGAATTTCCTTTCTTCTTTGCTCCGGCAGAGCTAACTATCGGTCCTCCTATCGATCTCGAGGAATTAAAAAGGTTCTCGTCCGGGAAAGAAAGACCAGAGGCCACCGCCCGGGACTCGTCTCCAAATAAAAAAGTGGATTACCAGGAACTTAGCATTAAGCTGATGGATTACATCCACCAACTTTGAGTCCCCCTAAACGCGAGATAATCAAGGGGCTAGACAGTGTGAAGTCAAATTTTATACCATATTTCCTGTTGATTCAAAGTAACAGAGAGGTTATTATATAATCACCTTTGTAAAGTCGGTGAAATCACAAGTCCAGAAGATAGGGCTTGTCAAAATTCTAATTAACAGGTGGTCGTTTGATGGAAGAGAAAATTAAGATGGAAGAAGCTTTTGACGAAACTGATGTGAGGACGTATAGCAGGGGCGATACTATTACAGGTAGTGTCGTCCAGGTTGAAGAGAAGGACATTTTAGTGGATATCGGGTATAAATCCGAGGGTATCCTGCCAAAATCTGAACTGTCCCCGTTTAGAGAAGAAGAGGGGATCGACACGGGAGAAGAGGTCGAGGTACTCGTAACCTATATCGACGAAGAGAAAGGTACGGTATACGTCTCGGAGAAACAAGCAGCCTACGAGAGAAAAATCGGAGAGCTCGAAGAAGCGTTCAAAAACGACGAGACAATTACCGGAACTATTACCGAGGAAGTAAAAAGCGCCGGTTATCACGTGAATATCGACGGCATTCAGGCATTCCTGCCAGGGTCCCATCTAGGTTCTGATATGCCCAGCGTAATCTCGGAATTGGAAGGGAAAGAGTTAAAATTCAAAATACTTGAGCTATCCCGCAAAAACCGGAATATAGTCATTTCTCGCAGGGAGTACCTAAACGAAAAACAGGAAGAACGAATAGACGAGATATTCGAGGAGCTAGAGGCCGGCGAGACGATAACCGGTGAGATAAAATCCGTAGTTGACTTTGGACTGTTCGTCGATATAGGCGGTTTTGAAGGATTGGTACATAGATCGGAAATTAGCTGGAAAGATCTGCCCGCCCCTCCCGACGAGTACGAAGAAGGGGACGAAGTCGACGTGAAAGTCATCGATCTGGACAGAGAGGAAGAGAAGATCTCCCTTTCGATTAAACGGCTGACTCCGAACCCGTGGGAAGGAGTCTCGGACAGGTATCCCGTTGGCGAAACCGTGGAAGGCGAAGTAGTCTCTATTACGGACTTCGGTGCTTTTATAGAACTCGAAGAGGACGTCGAAGGTCTTATTCATATCTCCGAACTCTCCTGGGGCTATCCTGAAGATCCGCACGAAGTAGTAGAAGTGGGTGAAACCGTAGAAGCCGAGGTGCTGGAAGTAGACGAGGAAGAGCAGAGAATTAGTCTCTCGGCCAGAAAATCCCAGCAGGATCCATGGGAAAAGATCGAGGACGTCTACGAACCGGGTACCGAGGTAAGTGGCAAAGTAACCAAGGTCACGGACTTCGGGGCATTCGTCCAGCTAGAGGAAGGCGTGGAAGGATTAGTTCACGTTTCAGAACTCTCCTGGGATCACGTAAACCACCCGAGCGACATGCTATCGGAAGGTGACAAGGTTAACACCCAGGTACTCGAGGTAAACAAACAGGACCGGAGAATAAGCCTTAGCATCAAACAGGCCCAGAAGGATCCGTGGCACGAATTCCAGGATCTCTACTCCGTGGGCTCGAAAGTAAAAGGCGAAATATCCGAAATAAAGGACTTCGGAGCGTTCATCCAGATTACTGATGACGTCGAAGGTCTTATCCACGTATCCGAGATCTCTACCGAAAAGGTTTCTACACCTGAGGACGTACTGGAAGTAGGCGACGAGGTAGAAGCAAAAATAATTGGGATCAACGACGAAAAAAGGCAGGTTCGCCTTTCGATAAGGATTCTTCAGGAAGAAGAGCAAGGAGAAGCCCAGGATAGCGATTCTGACGAAGACGAAAGCGAACATGAAACGATCTCGATGAGGGAACACCTCGAGGACAAGGGACTTTAAAATACCGGATGACCGGTAACTATCTCCTTCTCTCATTATCTGCTCTTGCGTCCTACTTGATTGGCGCTATCCCTTTTAGCTATCTAATCCCTAAGGTATTCCTGGACATCGACGTAAGACATCGTGGCTCCGGCAACCCCGGAGCCTCCAATGTCTCCCGGGTATGCGGAAAAGGATACGGGGCAGCGGCTCTGATTATGGACTTGGGAAAGGGTATTGTTGCTGCTTTTTTAATTCAGCAACTGGGTTTCCCGGCAGGGCTGGGTTTTCTGGCGGTACTTGGCCACGTAGCGAACCCGTTTCTTCGGTTATCCGGAGGGAAAGGAGTAGCCACCTCCCTCGGAGTTATAAGTTATCTTTCCCCCTTCGCCGGTCTTATCTTCATGGTAATCTGGGTCACAATTTTACTAATTTGGAAAGTTGCCGGGCTCAGTTCTCTGGTGGCCATTTCCTCCACCCCCGTGGCTTTCTTTCTATTCGGCGTGAAAACCTCTTTGCTCTGGGTGTCGGTTGGTCTCGTTTGCCTCATCTACTTTACCCATCGAGGTAACATAGCGAGACTTATCCGGGGAGAAGAGAGGAGCCTCTAAGACCGTTTGCGGGGGACTCAGGCTTCGACTCCGGCAATCGAAAAGATCAGGTCTCAAGTACGGCAATAGCGAGAGCGTAGTCCTCCAGGTGGGTAATAGATATATGTAGATTTTCGTTCAAGTTATCTTTTCCTTCATCCCTCTCAACCAGGACAAACGGCCTACCGTTCCTCTCGGACTCCACGTTTATAGACTTCCAGGGGATCTTTTCCCCCAGGGCCTTTATCACGGCCTCCTTGGCCGCAAAACGACCCGCCAGGTGTTCGTGCTTTCTCCGGGCTGAAAAGCAGTAATCCAGTTCAGTATCGGTAAAGACCCTGTCCAGAAATTTACGGTCCCAACGATCGACCAATTGTTTTAATCTCGGGACTTTCACGATATCTATACCTATACCACGGACAGCCAACCGTGTCACCACCCGGTTACACTTTGAGTCGTTCTGCCTTAATTACCGCTTCCAGTTCCTCAACAGCCCTTTTCAATTTCTCGTTTACGATGAGATAGTCGAACTCCGGAATTCGAGATAGTTCTTCCCGGGCAACCCCCATCCGTTTCTCTTTCACTTCAGGGCTTTCCGCCCCTCGGTTGTCGATCCTCCTTTCCAGCTCTTCAAGCGAGGGTGGAGCCAGGAAAACGAATACCGGGTTCACCGAAGGATCAGCCCTGAGTTGAGCGGCTCCCTGCACGTCAATATCCAGAAAAGGATCGCGACCTTCTCTTTTGATCCGATCTATCTCTTCCCTGGAAGTTCCGTAATAATCGCCGTAAATCTCCGCCCATTCCAGAAACCTATCTTCTTTCCTGAACCCTTCGAACTCTTCTCTGTCGACGAAGTAATAGTCCTCTCCATCGACTTCCTCAGGTCTCCTGTCGCGGGTTGTATGTGATATGGAATAAGCTAGCCTCTCGTCGCTTTCCAGTGTATGGTCCATGATGGTTGTTTTACCAACACCCGAAGGTCCTGTTATAACGAAAAAAATTCCGTTTTTTCTGTAACTCTCGTAGGAATCTTTTAACGACATACTTATTCTACCTCTTCCACCTCAAAACACGACCATGTCCTTCAATTATTTCTGCTATAGCTTCTTTAGTGATAATTCTTTCCGGGAATCAGGCCAGATTGCGGGATTGCTCTTTGAACTTCTCCAGAGCCAGTTTCATCTCTATGACTTTTGACTGAATGTCGCTGTCCTTCGACTTCGCTCCCAGGGTATTTA
>JAGXKX010000099.1 GCA_018335015.1 Candidatus Bipolaricaulota bacterium | reverse complement strand
CCCTCTCCTTGACCGTGTTTTCGGAACTGCTTTTCACCTTCTACGTCAGCGTATACGGGATATCGAACCTGGCGGGGCACCTGTTCAAGATAGGCTCCTTCTACTTGATCTATATCGCCTTTATTGACACCGGTTTCAAAGAACCCCATCGAATATTGTTCAAAGGCCTCGAAAAACAGCGGGGAAAACTAAAAGCCCTGCACAACGCCGTCGACCGACTGCAGCAGCAGGAGTCCGAAGAGGAGCTGATCCGGACCGCGGTGGATGTTGCCGAGGAGATGCTGGAGTTCGACCTCTGTGTCATCGACTTGGTAGAAGGAGATAAACTTGTTCCCAAGGCCAACTCGTCCGGGTTAGATCCCAAAGAAACTGACACTTTTAAGATCGGAGAAGGTATCTCCGGCAAGACAGTCCAAGAAGGTGAAACCATCTGGGGCGATGACGTAAGGGACCACCCGGATACAAAGCCAACTAGAAAAGAGTGGAGGGCCTTTATCAGCGTCCCCATAGGAGACATCGGAACCCTCCAGATCGTGGACGAGCAAGCGGCCAAGTTCGACGAAAGTGACCTCGAGCTTGCCGAAATCCTTGCCAACCACCTGTACGAGGAGCTAAAGCGGGTTCGTTTGGAAAAAGAACTAAGAGAGCAGGCAATCCGGGACCCGTTAACCGAGCTCTACAACCGCCGCTATTTCAATGAAACCCTTAAGAAGGAGGTCAAAAAGTCCGAAAGGTACTCCAGACCCCTAGCCTTTCTAATGATCGACGTCAATCGGTTCAAAGAGATCAACGACCGTTACTCCCATCAAACAGGGGATGCGGTATTAAGGGAAGTGGCCAAGCTACTCAAGGATCACGTCAGAGATGCCGATACCGTGGTCAGGTACGGAGGCGACGAGTTCCTGATAATGATGCCGGAAACGGACGGTGAAGCCAGCTATACGGTCTCCAGGTTGAGAGAGAAGTTGGAGGAATGGAACCGAGACTCTGACCTTCTTGACTTTCCTTTGACCCTGGCAATAGGTAGTGCTCACTGGAGTTCGGAGGAGGAGGAGAACCCAGAGCAGGTGCTTAAAGAAGCGGATGAGAGAATGTACGCGGATAAAGAAAAATAAGCTCCAACCTGGCTAATATTAAATCACTTGAACCTTCTATAAAATTTTTCCTCACGTAACAGCCATCAACAAATTCTATGGAAGTTATATTGGTTTTTCACTTGAACTCAAGAACTGTTTCGCAGAATCATTGATATATTCGAGATAAGAGAAAATAAGCAAAGAAATCGCTTGAATCGCGCTATCCTCACCCATGGGGCAGGGCATTACGCCCGATTCATGGCTTCGCCTCCGCAATTTCTACACAACTACAAACCAACGCATTCATCCCTGGCCAAAGGCCGGGGGATTCTGCGTGAATTTGCTAATAAATAATATTCATAATGTTTAGTAATTTTATATCATTGTCTAAAAGTAGAATAACTAGGTATAATTGTAATGAAGTGGTAGTTCGCTCGGATCTCTTAGGTGTTCATTATGAGATTTACAACAAACATCAAAACTATAATCGAACAGTACTCGACGGAGCCGGTATTCTTCATAGCCGTGGCACTGGTATTCCTAACATTGTTTTTCTTGTTCTGGACACTCCACCGGTGGTTGAGACAAAAGAGGCTTTCCAGAGGAGACGAGCTAACCAACAGGATAAAACGGATTCTGACGGGTCAGCCCGAGGAGAAAAAGCTGCTCGTCGAAAACCCCCGAAAGACGACAAATATTGTTTTTGATCTTTTAAGTAATTCGGTCGAAGAAGAGAGGGAAGAACTACTAACCTACCTGGAGGTAATAAACTTCAGGGAAGCTCTAGAGGACATAAAAATTCGCAGTAAAGAAGAGGATTACAGCTTACTCGTCGTAACAGCAGCACTAGGATTGAACAAAGGCTGGAAAACTGCGTTGAAGTGGTTGGACCAACACGGCAGCTGGCAGTGGACGGCGGCAATTCACGCCTTAAGCTACTGGCCCGGACATAACGCCGACCAAGTATTGGTTTCTGAGATGGCTTCTCTTTCCGAAAGGTACCAGATTACTGACAGGGCTTTTAACCAGCCAATTATAGGAGCTCTCGCCCAAAGAGGGAAAAGGACCCAGGAATTAGCAATGGATTTCCTAACCCCCTACTCTCCTCCTAATCTTCAATTACTCTTTCTAATGTTCTTTAAGGAAATTGAGGAAATAGACCCCGCCGTCAAGGAGTCTCTGGAAGCAAGACTGAGCCAGTTCTGGAGTGAAGCGGGCGACGAAATAAAAGCGAGCATATTAAGAGTCGGCGCAAAACACGGACTCGATGGACTGGTACCGGTGGCAAAGGATGCAATCGGGGCAGAGGTTGACTTCGTCCAGCTCTGGGCTGTGAGATTACTTGCAAAATGCTCTTCTAGGGATGATTACCTCGATAAAGTGAGAAAAAAGGGATCCCAAAGGGCGAAAAGAGAGGTTGACGTGCTAGATCCGGGCAGTTAGAAATAGTTAGAGTCCCGATGATATCTTACCTTAGAAATGCACTAGTTATAATCCAGTGGATTATTTTAAGCTATTTCGTTCTCAATACGGCTTTCCAGTTAGTGAAATTCTTCTTGGGACTGATTGGTGTTCGAAGAGCAGCGTATCGTGGTCGTAGCGGGGCATACGCTGAAGAGATAACACTCCGCTGGCCAGGGGTTACAATTGTAATTCCCGCCTACAATGAGGAATCGGTTATTGCGGAATCGACCCGGCAGGCACTATCTCTGGAATACCCCAATATCGAGGTTATTGTTGTCGACGACGGTTCCAGTGACGATACCCTCGAGGAGTTAAAGAAGGCTTTCGACTTAGAACCTTCCGACATTGAGCCCATGGCTGATGCGGTTGAGGCCGTTACCACTTTCGGGGAGGTTACAGGAACTTATGCGTCGCCCGAAAACCCTCAGCTTAAGGTCGTTCATAAGGAAAACGAACTCGGGAGAAAGGCTGATGCGTTAAACGCCGGACTAACTTATACTACAAACGCATTTGTAGCCACTACTGACGCAGATACTTTGCTTGACTCCAAAGGAATCCGTCTCCTCATGCGGGACATAACTGACCTAAACAGACCCGTTATGGTCGCTGGGGGGGCGGTCAAACCAATCAACGGTTGTATAATAAAGGAAGACGGAGAAATGGAGGTTCATCCTCCAAAAAGTACCATGGGTAAAGCACAAGCAGTAGAATACCTCAGGAGTTTTTATTATGGCAGACGTGGACTAGCCGCAATGAACGCCCTCCCTCTCCTTTCGGGAGCATTTTCTTTCTTCTGGCGTCGGGCGCTAATTGCGGTCGAAGGCTTCCCCTACGACACTATAACGGAAGACCTTAAGGTGTTTCTAAATCTTTTTGCGTGGCTCCGGGAAGAAAGAGGGGAAAGTACTCCGATGTACGCCACAGAGCCTCTAGCCTGGACTGAAGTTCCGGAGAAATGGAAAGGGCTGTGGCACCAAAGAGTCAGGTGACACCAGGGATTGCTGGAAGGATTGTGGGACTTCAAAGGATACATAGGAAATCCGAATTACGGCGCATTCGGGCTCATAGCTTTACCTAATTTATTGATTTTCGAAGCGCTGGGTCCGATAGTGGAATTAATTGGTATTTTGGTTTTCGCCACTTCCTATTTTCTTAACTCTTTAAGCTTACCGGCTTTTCTGTTATTTCTCGCCATTTCTTTTCTGCTCCACATTTTCATGTCAATTGGAGCTATAATTATGAGTGATATATCATTCCGGCGCTACGAGAACGTTTCTGATCTGTTTAAGCTCTTTGGAGCTTCAATCTTTGAGCAATTTGGCTACCGGCAGTTTACGGTAATGGCAAGGGTCTGGGCGACTTACAGGTTTTTGGCCGGGCGTTCAGGGGGCTGGGTTTCGCCCGAGCGAACAAGTAAAAAGTAGAGAGATTCTAACTTTTGCTTTACCTATTACCCAAGTAAATCTTTCAAAATATAGCAACAGCGAGCGAGAACTCTTCAATAGTTCCTTATTGGAACTGTACCGTTTTAGTATTCATGTCAGTAAATCCCGATTTCGATAAATAAAACTTTTCCCTCATCAGCAGTTTGGACGGCCTCCCAGATTTACCTAAGATAAAATGGTAGGGATAAAAAATTCGGCCTTTGCTCATCCTCTACCCCTAAGAAGAAGACCTTCTATATTTGCGACCCATCCAGAAAAGTGGTATTTTTTTATGACGATGAACTTACAAATAAGAAGAAACGTTATAAAGGTCTCCGTCCTACTAGGTTCTTTATTATGGATAATGGACGGGGTTTTGGACTACTTCTTCTTCTATGAAGGTTCATTTTTGGGCCTTACTTTCACAAATATTCCACCCCACGAACTATACATAAGGCTTTTCTGGTTTGGAGGCTTATTAGTTACTGGCCTTTTTGCCTCCTGGATAATCAACGACAAGGAGGAGGCCTTAGCCGATAAACGAGAAGTGGAAAAATTTTTAAGGCAAAGCGAGGAAAAGTATCAACAAATATTCAACAACGCTAACGACGCAATGTATCTACACGAACTCACGGAAGAAGGAATGCCCGGCCAGTTCATCGAGGTAAACGACGGTGCCTGCGAGATGCTCGGTTACAGCAGAGAAGAACTCCTCTCCATAACGCCCCAGGATCTAGACGCAGGCCGGAAAGCACAAGAACTCCCTAACATCTTGGAAGACCTCCACGTCAAAGGTCACAAAACATTCGAAATGTACCATGAGGCCAAAGACGGCCGACTGGTCCCGGTCGAGATAAGTTCTCACTTGTTCGAGATAGATGGAGAAAAAAGAGCGCTTTCCATAGCCAGGGATATATCGGAACGAAAAGAGTTGCAGAGAAGGCAAGATCTGTTTAGTTCTTCTCTCCAGCAAGCTTCTTTGGAAGTATACTGGATCAAGCCCGACGGTAAATTCGCCTACACGAACGAAAAGGTCAAAGAAATGCTTGGCTATTCGGAAGAGGAACTGACCGAGATGTACGTCTGGGAGGTAGACCCTAATCCAGGCCATGCGAAAGATAAAAGGAAAGAAAGATGGACTGAGTTAAAAGAAAAAGGGACCTTAAACTTCGAGTCCGTCCATGAAACCAAGGAAGGGGATGAATTCCCCGTAGAAATCACCAGTACTTACATCCAACATAGAAGCGAGGAATACGAGTTCGCTTTTGCAAAGGAAATAACAAAGCGCAAAAAAGCAGAAAAGGAGCGTCAAGAAAGCGAGAAAAAGTTCCGCAGTTACGTGGAAAATGCTCCTCTGGGCGTATTTATCGTAGACGAGAACGGCAACTACCTTGAGGTAAACGAAGCTGCCTGTAAGATGACCGGTTATACCGAAGAGGAACTACTGGACATGCGAATCACAAATATCCCCCCTCCCGAAGCGGTAGATATTGCCATGGAGGAGTTCG
>JAGXKX010000098.1 GCA_018335015.1 Candidatus Bipolaricaulota bacterium | reverse complement strand
AACAGGACTCGCAGGCAGTGCCTGAGAAGGCTAGACGCGGCGGAGAGACCCAGCCCAGCTGGGTCGAACCGGACGCCTGGACGGATTCCATGCTTAAGGCCCTAGAGAATGGGGTAAAAGGCGGAAAGTGGTACAGTTTGATGGATAAACTCTACAGAGTTAAGTTACTTAAGTCTTCGTTTTACAAGGTCAAGGCAAACAGTGGTGCAGCCGGCGTGGATCACGTAACGGCAGAGCACTACGAAAAGGACCTAGAGGAAAACCTACAGAAGCTTTCCAAAGAGCTTGAAGAAGGTACCTACTCTCCCCGGCCAATCAAACGGAAGTGGATACCCAAGCCGGGCAGAGACGAGAAGAGACCGTTAGGTATACCTACCGTACGTGATCGGATAGTCCAGACCGCTCTAAAGGATCTACTGGAGCCAATATTTGAAAAGGAATTCGCCGATAACAGCTACGGTTTCAGACCAAACAGGGGCGCAAAGGACGCCTTAAGAGAACTTCAGGATCTGTTGAACGAGGGAAACACCTACGTGGTCGATGCGGACATCAAAGGCTACTTTGACAACATACCACACGGTAAGTTAAGGGGAAAAGTGGAAAAGAGGGTAACCGACAGCGGAATACTTTCGTTAATCGATTCCTACCTCAAGGCGGACGTTATGGAAGAGACGGATAACTGGACGCCAGAAGGAGGAACGCCCCAGGGAGCGGTGATCAGTCCCCTGTTGGCCAACATCTACTTAAACCCACTCGACCATCTAATGGAAGAAGCCGGATTTAACATGATCCGTTATGCCGATGACTTCGTGGTACTCTGTAGAACAAAAGCGGAAGCAAGAAAGGCCCTAAAGGTAATAAACAATTGGGTAAAGAAAGCAGGCTTTAGACTTCACCCCGACAAGACCAAGCTGGTTGATGCCAAGGGGCGTGGCGGCTTCGACTTCCTCGGCTATCACTTCGAGCGTGGTTACCGATGGCCCAGAAAGAAGTCCGCACAGAAACTTAAGGATACCGTAAGGGACAAGACACCTCGGACCTACGGAAACAGCTTGGAAAAGTGTATCTCGGAAGTAAACAAAACGCTTGAAGGCTGGTACCAGTTCTTCAAACACAGCCGCCCCAGAACCTTCTCGAATTTAGACAGCTGGATCAGGATGAGACTTAGGTCCATCCTGAGACGGAGAATGGGTAAGAGGGGACGTGGTAGGGGTAGTGACCATCAACGCTGGCCAAATTCCTACTTTACAAAGCGGGGGCTTTTCTCCTTAGTCGAAGCCTACCGCCAAGAGCTTGAGTCCTCAAAGAGGTAAGACCACCGACCGGAGAGCCACATGCGGGAGACCCGCAAGTGTGGTTCGGAGGGGGGAGAGGCCCGGGAGGGTCTTTCCTACCCCTATAATCGGCTGGTTTTTGTCCAGCAGTCAATTCGGAACTTGTGTTGTATTTGTTCCTAGTACAATTGAGCAGGGCGAATTGACTGCTGGGTCACGTGTCGTTAAAGAAGAAATAGGTAACCTTACGGGGTTGTCTTTACAAGCCCCGTACCTTGGTGCGGGGTAATTGACTTAACCATTTTACCCAGCTAATTGCCCCCCCGCTCACCTGGCAATTGATTTAACTTTAAAAAAGTTGAACATATACTAAATCCTGGCACCCAGGTAAGCGGGGCAGGGCTTTTAAAGTAATAAAGAAGTCATTTTCATGAAATAAGTCCCACTTTTTATTCGTCTGTGGAGGATTTGAGATTAACGTATTTTTCTAAAAACACCCTCCTGGTAGAAGCGGGATAATTGAAGGTTTATAACGTAAAAACGATATTATCAGCAAAAGCCCCGCGGGGGAGAGAGCACCAGGCTTTTCTAGTTTCGGTTCTAATCTCTACCTGGAATACAGGCCGTATTATTCTTCGGAACTTCCACCGAGCTTGGATATAACCTTCTCCCTGCCGAACAATCCCTGTGGACGCAGCAGGAGAATCACGTCCAGGAGGATTCCCATGAGTAGCATCCGGACAAATCCTGCCTTGCTCGTAATACCCGATGGTAAGAAGTCGATAAGGAATTCGCTACCTATCCAGACAGCCCAGACGACAAAAGCACCCAGAACGACACCCTTGTTGCTTCCCGTACCGCCGAGGAGGATCATAAGCCAGACGATGAAAGTCGCCATGAGAGGCGTGAACGAGCTGGGACTGATGAATCCCATGTAGTGAGCGTACAGGGCTCCCGAGGCTCCCATTATCATCGAGCCGAAAACGAAGGACTGCATCTTAATATTCCAGCTATCTTTTCCCGACATTTCGGCCATCTTTTCGTCCTCTCTAACGGCGTTTAGCACTCTTCCCCAGGGGGAACGCACACCAATTTCGGTCATGCGGTAGAACATATATAGCAATATTCCAGCGATTCCGAGATAGACCCATTCCGACAGGCTTGCGCCGACGAGATGTCTCGTTGGCTGAGGTATTCCTCTTATGCCCCATACTCCGTTGGTTAGCCACTTTTCGTTTTTCACGATTAGCCGGATCGTCTCCGAAATTGCCAGCATGGAGATCGCGAAAAACCCGCCCCGTAACCTTAGTGCAGGAAATGCCAGCAGATAGGCGAGAATGCCGGAAATAATTATCGCTCCCAGCAGACCTATAATGAAAGGCAGACCGAATCCTCCTACGTAGTCGGGAGACTGAGACGTAGTCAGGAGTGCCGACGAATAAGCACCGACAAAGTAGAACGCACCTATTCCGAAGTTCATTAATCCGGTAAAGCCCCACTGCAGGTTTAGTGCGAGAGCGGCAATACCGTAGGTGCTTGCCATTATTAGATAAGAGATGAAATAACTTAACATCGTTTCACTCTCCCGTTCCGAAGATTCCCTGTGGTCGAACCAGAAGCACTATTACCATCAACACAAACGCGATTGCCGGTTTGTAAGCTGTCATGAGAACGTCTAGATCAAGAGCGTTAAACATATTCTGCAGCAACCCCGTAAGCATTTCCTGAGCGATCCCAATTATCATAGCTCCTACCATAGCACCCCATAAATCACCAACACCGGCGACAACCACTGCGACGAATATCGGTATCAGAATGTTCCATCCCATAATTGGTCGTAGCTGAACTTCTATACCGTACAGGACTCCGGCAGCCGCTGTGAGGGAAACGGCGATAATCCAGGTCCAGTTTACTACTTTTTCAGTTTCTATCCCCGTCACTCTGGCCAGAGTCTTGTTGTCAGAAGCTGCTCTCATCGCCTTACCGATTTTCGTTCGCTTAAGGAATAGGTAAACTACTACGACGAGAAAGAGTGTGGTGCCAACTATAAAGAACTCGTCCGGTTTAACAGTAATGCCAAATGGGTACCTTTTTGCCATCTGTAGCCCCCCGTAGTACTTAGCCTGCGGTCCCCAGACCAGTCTGATGATCGACCGGAAGATAAAGGCGACTCCCAGCGACGAGAGGGCAAGGAAAAGCTCGCTTGACCCCCTTTCCCGAAGAGGCTTGAACAGAATTTTGTCGAAAAACAGGGCAAAAGCGGACATCACGGCCATGGCGAAGACAATGGCGAGGATCATCGCCGGTCCGAACGAAAGACCGGGGAAATTTCCCCAGCCAGGCATAATCCCTACGAAGAACAGAGCCAGATAAGCTCCAAAACTAAGCATATCGCCGTGGGCAAAGTTGAAAAAATTCAATATGTCGGCAATTAACGTAACCCCGATCGCTCCAAGCGTGAAAATACTACCGAGAATAATTCCGTTGACGAAAAGATTAGCCATAATTACTCACCTTGTTGACCCCCGAAATAAAGATCCCGGACTCTTTCCGTTTCTAGCAGCTCTTCCGTTTCTCCGGACAGAATCATTTCGCCAGCGGAAAGTAGATAGCCCCTATTTGCTAACCGTAAAGCGTCGATCGTCTGAGCCACCAGTAAAACCGTTACTCCGCGCTCGTTTATTTCTTCTACTTTATTCAACATCATATTTACCAGAGAAGGCTGTAACCCAGCGGTTGGTTCGTCCAGCAGGAGTAGCTTTGGACGGATTAACAGTCCACGACCTACAGCAACCATTTGCTGTTGTCCCCCCGACATCGTCCCGGCCTTTTGCCCCATTCTTTCTCTTAATTGAGGGAAGATATTACAAATTTCGTCTATTCTATCTTCAAAATCACCTTCAAGGGTAAATGCCCCCATTTCCAGGTTTTCCCTGACAGTCAAAGAAGGAAATATATTGTCGTCCTGGGGCACGTAACTCATCCCCATTCGAATTGTATCCTCCGGGTTGAAGCCGGTAATGTCCGTTTCGTCCAGTTTCAGTTTCCCTCCTTCTGGAGTTAATACTCCCGAAATCGAGCGCAGCAACGTTGATTTGCCGGCGCCATTCGGTCCAATCGTAGATACTAATTCCCCTTCTTCTATATTGAGCAAAACACCGTGTAGTACGTCCACTTCTCCATAACCGGCGGAAAGGTTATTTACGCTGAGTAAAGACAAGTCTATTCACCTCCTGTCGATTTAGCTTCCCAAATACGCCTCAATTACCTGTTCGTCCGTTTGCACTTCTTCCGGAGTGCCTTCAGTTAGTTTTTCTCCATCCACAAGTACTATAATTGGATCGCATAGATCCATAATTATGTTCATATCGTGTTCGACGACTAAGAAAGTTATTCCTCTTTCTTCGCTAATGCTTCTCACGTGATCGTTTACTTTATTCTGGAGGGAAGGTGGAACGCCCGAACCTGGCTCATCGAGCAGGACCATCTCCGGTTCGGCCATCATCATTCGCCCCAGATCCAGGAGTTTCTTTTCCCCTCCCGGCAGGTTTTTGGCCAGATCGAACTTTCGATCCCCCATCTCGAGAAATTCTAGTACCTCCAGTGCGGTTTCCTCACGGCCGTTCTCCTCCTTGCTTACAAGATCACGGTTAAACCAGGCATTCCAGAGATTCTCTCCCAGTTGCTGGCTGGGTATGAGCATAAGGTTTTCCAGGACAGTCATCTCCTGAATTTCTCTTGTTATTTGAAAGGTCCGGAAAAGGTTCCTGTCGAAAATTTCGTGAGGGGTGAGGTTGGTGATGTCTTCGTTTTTGAAGTAGACCCGCCCCGAGTCGGGTTGATGGAAACCCGTAATCAGGTTAAATAGCGTGGTCTTCCCTGCCCCGTTGGGTCCAATTAACCCCGTGATTGTTCCCTGTTCCACGGTGATAGAGCAGTTATTTACTGCCTGAATTCCTCCAAAGCTCTTATTTAGGTTTTCAACCCGTAACACCTGAATCACCTCTGAATATTGTACCTATGAATGATTAAAGCTGAAATTATGCTCTTCTCAACCACCTGTTATAATTGTGTAATTCTGTTTATTCTTCTAGGAAGTTGGCGGAACTTCTTAGGACGGAGGAGTTATTGTTGAATGGATATTTCATCTGTCTTCCCCCTCTAGTTTAAGCCTCCGCGATTTTTTCGTTGCTTCTTCGATAGCTTTGAAGAAAGCCACTCGAACCCCTCCTTCCTCCAGCTTCATAATCGCATCCACCGTGACCCCAGCCGGAGTTGTCACCATATCCTTCAATTTTGCCGGGTGTTCGTCC
>JAGXKX010000024.1 GCA_018335015.1 Candidatus Bipolaricaulota bacterium | reverse complement strand
TTACTTCTGAAATAAAAGGCAAATGAAAGTCAAACCGGCTAAATAAGAATTGTTTGGCCTTTGATTACGTACCCCGGTCGTTCCGTTTCCTTTACCTTCGTAAGTTTATCTTTCTTTGGCCTGTATTCGTAGACCTTACTGGCACCGTGATCCCTGGCGATCATTATGTTAAAAACACGTCCCGATTTGAGGCTTATAACTATACCGCAGGCATTACAACCGTATTCAAGCGAAAGAACGCTATGGAGGTAAACTGAGAAGTTGTCGCAGTTGTAGTCGTGAGCTTTGTACTTTGTCTCGCCGAGTACGGAGGAAGAGAGTGCTTTTTTCAAGGGCTCCAGATCGGGTACATTGTATTTCCTGTCAAGCCATAGCGTTTTGTGCTCGGGAAGGCCCTCATTCAAAATGGATTCAAGCTGATCGCGGGGAACCGCCCTGTAAGTTCGATTCAACCTACCTCTTTCTATTGATTTTCTTAGTATGGACATTTTTATCACTCCCTGATTAAACGACTTCAGAGCTTTTCCGATCAACTCCTGCTTATGGCAGTCTCGAGACTTTTTCGAGTTCGGGACCAACTATTATAACACTTTCCCCATCTACTCCAGACAGACCATCACGCCAGACCCGACTTCTCTAGAATCTCAGGTACGTGTGTCTCCCAGCCCATCGGCATAAGATGAACACCCTCGCAACACCCTACGGTTTGATTAATCACTCGTGAACATATTTCTAAACTTTTCTTTAGGGTGTCAGAAGAACCGTCGAGTTCATCGATTACTTCCTCCGGTACGTAAGCACCGGCTATGTTTTGGTTCATAAATCTCGCCATACCCGGTGACTTAAGGGGTAATATCCCTACGAGGACAGGCACCTCCACTTTAGCTTCCCGTAGCTTTTCCATAAATTCTTTAAATAAACGAGGGTCGTATACCGCCTGACTCTGGAAGAATTTTGCCCCCAGATTGGCCTTCATCTTGGCTTTGTGGACCTGTGGCTCCACTGGATCCGCGCCAGGATTCACTGCCGCACCCGGGAAGAGGTTTGTAGTCCCCTTTAGGTCGTTGTTCTCCATGTCCACTCCATCATTTAGATCCCGGATTACGGCCAGTAATTGAGGAGAGTCCAGATCAAACACAGGTTTAGCGTGAGGATGGTCTCCTAGCGTTGTGTAATCCCCCGTCAGAGCCAGAACGTTCTCGAGTCCTAGCACGTCGGCACTCAGCAGGTCGGACTGTAATGCAATTCGATTCCTGTCCCTGCACGTAAGCTGATACACTGTCTCGTGTCCCGTTTCCTTAATTCTGTGCGAGACGGCCAGCGAACCTACCCTCATGACAGAACTCTGCTGATCAGTTACGTTGAAGGCATCTACTAGATAGCCGATCTCGTCGAGCTCTTCGAGCAACTCTCCTATATCAGTTCCTTTCGGTGGACCGGCTTCACAGGTCACGGCGAGCTCGTTTTCCAGTATTTTATCCTGGAACTTAGTCACTTTCTTCTACCTCCTCGGCCTCGATCGCCCAGAATAGCGAATGTCGCTGGTCCATCTCTGGTTCCTTCTGGTACTTTTCTCTGGGTTTTGGATCGTTATATGTCGTCAATAGATCCAGGCGATCTATATCCCTCAGCCTATCGTAAATAAGTTCCCACCCGCAGGGACGACCGGGTTCGACCTCACACTCACCTTCGTGGGAACCTCCACATGCACCGTTTAGCAAGCCTTTAGTGCAAACTGTTAGAGGGCAAAGACCTCCCGTGTACTCCAGGAGACACTCACCACACCTCTCACAGGTTTCCTCAGAGGGCCAGGCTCCGTGGAAATGTCCCATTGAAACCGTGTCGTTTGCGGGGTGAACCTGCTTGTCGACTATCTTACCGACTGCTTGAATCCCGATCCCACAGCAGGCACCCAGTATCGAGTCAGCGCTCTCAATTTTATCCGATATTCGAGCTAGCCTTATCCCAACCAGTCCTTTATTACAGAGAAACTCTATTACTTTTGAACCAGTGACTGTCCAACCGCCACGGTTTAGCTTGTGAGTAAGCTCCTCAACCTGTTCTTCTCCACCGCTTCCCGAAGCCGCGGCACACCCGCCACACCCGAGGACGAACAGACTTTCAGATTCACTCAAATAAGAAGTAATTTCGCTCCAGGGTTTTTGTTCCGAATATATCATAAATTTCCTCCTCTTCTCGGAGGGTAATAACCAACCTAGTGAACTGCACAGGCCATACACGGATCGAACGACCGAACGATCCTTGCGGCTTCGAGGGGGTTATCCGGATCGTCGATTTCTTCCCCCATCAGTGCCTGTTCCATAGGACCGGGAGTCCCCTGTTCGTCCCGTGGAGAGGCGTTCCAAGTAGTTGGTACTACAAGCTGGTAGTTGCTAATCTGGCCGTTTTCAATCTTTATCCAGTGACCGAGTGTCCCCCGGGGAGCGCTTGCAAGGCCAACACCTTTGCCTTCCTCGGGGACTTCGTACCGCGCGCAGGAAGGATCGCCGGGGACCAGATCTTCCACCCAGCCCTCCATCATATTCACAATACATTTGCACTCTACGGCTCGACAGAGATGACGACCCATTACAGAGTTAAGTTGGTCAATGCCTATACCGGCTTTTTCCATTGCCGTTCCTAATTCGCGCTCTACTAAATCATTCCCTTTCAAATAATTAATTTTCATTCTGGCAGCCGGCCCGACTTCGTGAGGTTTACCTTTATACCTCGGAGCTTTTACCCAGGAATATCCCCCTTCCTTATCTACGGCGGGGACGCTCCTTGTCGCAGTGGGATGACCTCGAGCCTCAGCGTCGTACCAGGAATGTTCTATTGCCTCCGTTATTCGATCCAGTTCGACTTCTCGAACTGAGCTTTCTCCTTCGACCGCGATTCCACCTTCGAGTCCTTTTGAAGTATTGTGGTGAGATCCTTCAAACCTTTTTAGATAAAACCCTCCGTATTCTAAAAAGTTAGAAACTCCCTTCCCTATCTTGAAGTAATCTTTGTAGGTTTTTGCAACTTCTATAACTCCCGGAAGGTATCTATCTTCTATGAATTCTTTTATCTCTTCCAGTCTCGAGGTAAACTTCGTTATAGAGTCTATATCCGGCCTTCTAGTCGCTCCTCCCGATATGGTCCCCATGTTGTGGGGCATCTTCCCACCAAAAATTGATACCATCTGATGGGCTTTCTTCCTTACTTCCAGGGCATCAAGATAATCTCCAGCCAGCGCGGCACTTATTTCGTTTCCCAGTCTATAGTCTCCAGAATACTCCGGCGTAAAAGGGGCTCCATCAGATGACTTCAGGTAAGATTGAAGGTCGCGAATCTTAACGTCCTCCAGCTGCAGATCTTCCAAGTCGTGGGGGTTCAGGTAGTCAAGGGCTGATAGGTGATAGAAATGTAACACGTGCGAGTGGATAAAGTTGCCCCCAAGCATCAAATTTCTTTCCAGCCTTCCATTTGGCGGGACCTCCCCGCGAATTCCGTACGCGTCGTCAAGAGCTTGGGCGGAAGCTATCGCGTGTGCTGCCGGACATACGCCGCAGACCCGTTGAGTAACCCTTTGAGCGTCACGGGGGTCCCTACCACGGAGCATCTCCTCGAGTCCCCTGAACAGCGTACCGCTGCTTCTGGCCGATTTGACCCGATCCGAGTCTATGTCGAGTTCGATCTTCAGGTGTCCTTCAATTCTAGTAATTGGATCAATGGATACCCGTTTCACTTTAACCTCCTGTACATCTCTTCGGATTCTTCCATTCCGAATTTTTCGTAAAAAGGGCTCATCAAATCGGGGAATCCGGGTTCAGTACAGCCCATACATGGATGGTTGTTCTTGATGGGCCAATTTAGTCCTTCGTGCCAGCCCCTGTCGGGACAGGGGCTATTTGTATAGGGACCCTTACATCCGAGCTCGACAAGACAGCCTTCATCCCCGATATTTCGAGCGTATTTCCCTGTAGTAAAGTCCCCGCGTCGAGGGCAACTGTCGTGGATCAACGTCCCGTAAACTTCTTTAAGCCTTCCGACGTCGTCCAGATCTTCGCCCGAAGGTATTCCGGAAATTATAATCCTGGCAAGAGTATCTACAAACCAGCTTGGCTCGGGAGGACAACCGGGTACGTTGACCGTAGGCGTGCTTATACCGCGCTGTTCAAGTTGGTCAGAAACTGAGATACAATTGGTAAGGTTCGGGTGTCCGGAAGGTATTCCACCGTAGGAAGAGCAAGTCCCGATATTAACGACTACCAGCGCCGACTGGGCCAGCCTGACTACCTGATCGGCGAACGTCTCTTTCCCGACAGTGCAGAACCTTCCCTCTTCCCCCGTTGGTACCGCTCCATCAACGACCAGGACGAACTTCTTTTCGGACTTGGTCCTCTCGAGCACTTCCAGGGCGAGTTCTCCGGTTCCACCCATTAGCGTGGCCATAAACTTTAACCCCAGCGACTCTCCCGGAACGAGTTCGTCCAGAAGAAGATTTTTTAACTTCGGGTAAGGCGAATTCATCAGTGAAATCGCACAACCTGTACACGCCGCACCCTGAAGCCAGATCACGGGGTGAACTTTCGACTTATTTGTCAAATTCGGCACCTCCCTGCAAGGATACTTCTCCTTTCGGGCTACCAACCACGTTATAGAAGATCCGATATCTAACCATCTATCAACCGTGGCCGGTAACTTAAATTTATTTTAATGCCTCAAATAACAGGAACAGAAGCTCTACAGGAGGTATATTTTTTGCGTACTTTTGGGTGCCGTGACAGTCGAGAGTTTAATAATAGAAGATTAGACGTATATAGGATTACGTTATGTATGGAAGGAAAGTTCCGGATATTTTTTGAAGTCACTACCACGTACTTCGAATAAAGGAGTGACATATCCCTCAAAGCCCCCTGAAAGGTGTTTTACTTTCCAGTGTAAATATTTGTTATCCGTAAACTTTACTGAAACAAATTATTACAGATATTATTGGTCTATGTCAAATATTCTTGGGGCTCGAGAAATAAAAAAGGCCACGAGTAAAATTACCCGTGGCCATATATTTTTAGAATCTCTTAGTTTTTACTTAATCAACTAAGCAACTTCTACGTTAAGCGCTTTAGGTCCTTTTTCGCCTTCTTCGAGGTCAAACGTTACTTCCTGTCCTTCCTCTAGCGACTTGTAACCCTCGCCCGCTATTTCTGAGTAGTGAGCAAATGCGTCTTCACCGTCTTCCTGCTCGATAAAGCCAAATCCTTTGTCGTCATCGAACCATTTGACTGTGCCTGTAGCCATAATAAAAAACCCTCCTTGTCTGCTAATATTTGACTGTCCTTCTAGCCACACAAGGTAGAGTGTAAATCTACATGGTACTGTGAAGCATGGTACAGCCATATTTCTCAAAAACGTTTACTAATTGTACTAATTCCTAAATACTATCTTATGTTTCTATACTGCAGACTAACTAAATATAAACTTTTAGGGAGTTAATTGCAAGTCCATTTCTGTAATTTCTTTCAGCCTCTATCTCTTTTCGGTTGACGAATTTTTTGAATAAACAAAGCAGATTTTTCAGTGAGGAACTTACAGAATTTGTAAAGCCAATGCCTCTTACCTAGCAACCGATTTAGCTTTATAAAATTGAACATGTTCTAAATCCCAGCAGCCGATATAAAAACCGGGCTCGGAAATATTAAAACCGAACCCGGTTAAACATTTACCGTCAAATATTGGGCCAGGCTAAGCTTTATAATTCTACTAAAACTCGATCAGAGGCTTTATTACGTCGTCTTCTTTTGTTTTCATGAGTTCGAATCCATCTACGATGTCTTCAAAGCTAAATCTGTGCGTTGTCATTGGAGTAGGGTCTACCTTACCGACTTTAATAAGGCGAAGCAAACGCTCCAACCTTACCCGCCCGCCCGGGCAGAGAGCCGTATTGATGGTCTGGTCCGACATGCCGACACCCCATCCCTCACGCGGAATTCTAACGAATTCTCCTTCGCCGTGGTAACCGATGTTGGATATAGTTCCTCCTGGTCGAGTCACTTTAATGCAGTCTTCAAAAGTTTTCGAAGAGCCCAGTGCCTCTATTGAGGAGTCAACTCCTTTACCCCCGGTAAGCTCCATAATTCTCTCAACCGGATCAGTCTCCTGGAAGTCTATTACTTCGTCAGCACCGTATTTACGGGCAAGTTCCGCCCTACGGGGGTCAGTCTCCACTGCATATATCTTTCCGGCACCTTTTAGTGCGGCACCCTTGGTTGCCATAAGGCCAACAGGACCCTGGGCAAATATTGCTACTGTTCCTCCAAGTGGTATCTCGGCGTTCTCAGCGCCAGCGAAACCAGTGCTCAGCATATCCGTCACATACACGGCTTCTTCGTATTTAACTCCTTCGGGTATCTTCGCCAGGTTTGCGTCGGCATCGTTTACGTGTACGTAGTCGGCAAACGTTCCGTCCTTTACGTTCGCGAACATCCAGCCACCAAGTGCCCCGTGGCTCTGTGATGGAAAGCCTCTTTGCGCAGCATCGGATCCCCAGTCGGGAGTTATTGCGCCTACTACGACACGATCCCCCTTGCTGAATTGTTCTACTTCGGAGCCGACGGAGTCTACAATTCCTACTACTTCGTGGCCAAGTGTGATATCCTCCCTTTCGCCGATAGCTCCGCCTACAGTATGAACGTCAGATGTACAGATTAGTCCTTTTGTCGGTTTAAGTATGGCGTCGTTAGGTCCCGCTTCTGGCTTAGGTTTATCTATTAATCCTACTTCTCCTATCCGTTTCATCACGAACGCTTTCATTTGACTCACCTCTATGATATCAAAGATTGAGAATGTGTTCACTTTTACAATATAATACTAAGTCCACGAATTTAGAAGATCAACCCTATTTTTAAAGATTTATATAAAAACAGCTTTATTTATGTAAATAACCGTATTATCTATAAAAACGAACTATAAAGGACCCAACATTTTTCCGTTTCTTCCCACAAACAGGATAAGGTTTTCGATCAAAAATAAACCTGTTATTCGGTCCTAGTTAGTTCAGCTGATTTGTATACTTCGGGATTTGACGGTTACGGGGTGATCCGACAAAACTTTCTCACCATAGGTCGGTGCATATATAAAGGGCACATAACTACCTGCATTTATATTTTTTGAATCCGGTCCCGAATTAGCTGATTTCGCATGCCTCCTTCTGGCTATTCAATTTGAAGGAAAAAGAACGGTTGTAGGTGTTGGGACTCGAGTCTTTTAAGGAAATGTATCCGATCTTGCGAATTTATTGTCGAAGGTCTCTTAGCCTCGTCCTGCAAATCAACTCGCCGTACTAAACCGCTAAAGTGTAAAGCGCCATCACCCCTATAGTTCCCGTAACTACAAAGACCACATCGATATCGAGGTAAGCAAGGATAAAAGCTACAGTACCGCCGATAACTCCGAACGCGGGATCTTCGTTAATTAGTAATATTCCAGGGAGTATCAGCCCACCAAGGATTGCATATCTTAGGTTCTGTAATACGTTTCTGATGAATGGAGGAAATTCAACGTCACCGAATAGGACGAACGGTAGCATACGTGGAATATACGTAACAGCCATCATCGCCGCGAACAGGAGGAAAAGGTTATCTATCTTCATTTAGATCGCTCCCGTTCCCTGTTGTGTCGACCTTGGTCCCGAAAATAAGAGTACCTGCAACCGCCGCGATCAAACTACCAATCACGATCGACCAGCCCGGCGAGAGGACCAGCCTAAGCCCGCTGTTTAAACCACCTGCCAGACTTGCAATAACGAGAACCCCGCTATTCCTCTTCACCGAGGGGACCAGTAACCCGATAAAAAGTGCGTAGAGGGCAATAGACAAACTCTCCTGCAACACCGTTGGAAGACCGCCACCGAGCAGGTAGCCTGCACCCGAACTCGCAGCCCAGCTAACGTATGCGACTAAATTTAACCCGAACATATAAGGGGGGTTGACTTCCCCGTCTTCAACTGAAGCAACTGCGAATGTCTCGTCCGTAATTCCGAACGAGTAAATCATTTCCAGCATCTTATTCCCACCGTCTATCTTTTCCCTGAGCGAGGTGCTCATGAGGAAGTGACGCAGGTTTACCATGAAGACAGTAAAGACTATCTGGACCGGACCAACCCCCGTCGAAATCAGGTTTAAAGCGATAAACTGGGAGGCTCCAGCAAATACCATCAGGCTCATAGCCAAGGTCTCCAAAAAATTTAGCCCTCCGGTACGGGCCAGCAACCCATAAGTTACACCGATAGGAACGTAGCCAATTCCAAGCCCAATAGCCGATCGGATCCCACGGAGGGAGTCGTCCAGGTTTAATTGATAATTAGCCATATCTCACCAATTCCTGTCCAGAGCAAACTTCAAAACAATCTGTAAAACAAGGGAAAGGCCACGACGATACTTACTTGGTAAACGTTAAAAACTATATAGGGGATTTCGCCAGAACTAAAGTGTGATATTAGAGCAGTTGCGGGAGTTTTCTACTATAATTACAGGGGTTCAACCGACTTGATCCCACTTCTGATACGTGCTGGATTAATATTTTTAGTCTACCGTGCGAAATTTCGACTTAGTTCGCCTGTTCGTGGTAGTTTATTAACTCAAGGGAGTGATCGATCATGAAGTGGTTTCTCGTTGAACTGGTCATACTTCCGGCGTTGCTCACATTAGGTATGAATACTGGCAGTTCAGACATACCAAAAACCGTCGACGAGCAGGACGTAAATAAATACCTCGGTAAATGGTATGCTATAGCCAGCGTCGTAAAATTCTTTAACCGAAACTGCGCCCATGGCAACAGAGCAAAGTACAGCCTGCGGGGGGACGGAAAGATTGACTTAGTAAACTCCTGCTATACGAAAAACGGAAGGAAAAACCAGGTGCATGGGGTGGCATAGGTACCGGATAAATCGGATCCCGGCAAGCTCAAGGTCAGTTGTCTGTCGGTTCTTGGCATTAACCTCTTTCCCGCAAACTACTGGGTTCTCGATCTGGGAAAAGACTACGACTATGCAGTAGTTGGCGATCCAAAGCTTAGCTCTGGCTGGATCCTCAGCAGGAACCGGAAATGCGGGAGGAAAAACTCAAGAGAATAATCGAAAGACTCGAATATATTGGCTACGACTTCTCAAACTTTAGATTAAATCCCCAGCAACCGCCGGAAGATCTTACATCGAGTAAATAATTGGCCAGCTGTTATTCCATTATCTTTTAACCCAACAAGTTCTGGAATACACTCGAAAGCTTGCTCCCGAACTTGATTATCCCGTTGACCTGTCGTAGAGTTCGCTAATATGTTTGTCGGCGTATTTCTTGCCCTGGCGGGCGCGTTTACTCATTCTATTTCATTTATAACTCGTAAAAGGGGGCTCGAATCCACGGATTACAAGCTTTTTATATTAGTTCGGGTTATTATCGGTGTATTTTTTTCGGGGATCTTATTATGGTGGTTAGGTCCTGGGCTCTCAGGTTTGACCTTAAAAGTTGCGCTTCCATTTGTCCTTACGGGCGGACTTGCGGGAGGATTCTTGGCTCTATTTTCAACGACTCTCGCTATCCACTATATTGGGGCTTCGAAAGCTCATTCTATAACATCATCCAGTCCGCTTGTCACGGCAGCGGGGGAAATAATCTTTCTTGGAGCAACACTGACCTTACAGGTAATCTTGGGAACCGTTTTAGTTGTGGTTGGGGCTGCACTTATTTCCTTACTCATACATAGGAAGGATAGAAAAGAAGATAATGGAAGAAATGATAATACCAACCGACCAATTGTAGGATTGGTCATGGCGTTCTATACGGTTGTCGCTATTGGATCACAGATGGCAATACATAAATGGGGTCTTGGAATGGGTGCCACGCCGCTCCAGGGGCTCTTTTTACACATCCTTACAGCTGCTATTCTTTTTGGTATTTACTTCCTATTAATGAAACCAGATCTGGAACTAGAAAAGCTCGCCCAGTTAAAGTATTCGGGGAACTTCTTAATTGCGGCGGTAGCCATGTCCATTCTTCCGTTATTTAGTCTTTACGCGCTTACTTTTCTTACTGCTACTGTAGTCTCCGCGCTAATGCGGGTTGCTCCGCTATTTACAGTAGCTTTAACGCATTTTTTCTTAAGGGGTATAGAGAGTGTAAACTGGAAAATTGGCTTGAGCACATGTTTAATAGTCACTGGAGCAATTCTGGTATCTATTCATTAACGAAAATAATTAAAAAGATTAAATACTAAGGGGTTAATATTGATCTACCTGGCTTTTGCGATCCTTACCAGCGCTTCGATCGCGCTGATATTCAAGTTTAGCGAGGGGAGAAACATGAACAGGTACGCAGTCACCAGCTTTAACTACCTCGCGGCTTCTCTGGTTAGCATAATTATTATCACAGTGAATAACTTGAGGTTACCGTTTATTTCTTTTCCGGTTTCTATGAACGATCTAGCCAAAGCGTTCTCCCCTTCCAGCTTCGGTGGGGGCGGAAGGAGTAGCTTGATCTGGGCTTTTTTCGTTGGAGTTCCTGCCGGGGTCTTTTTCTTCCTCGCGTTCATATACTACCAGAAGGGAATAAACGAAAACGGAGCCGGGCTCGCAGGGGCATTTTCAAAGATCGGTATACTCATACCGATGAGCGTATCAATCGTCGTCTGGAACGAAATACCTACTTTGGTCCAATCATTCGGTATAGCGCTCTCGATTATCTCGATTTTACTGGTCAACATCTCGTTCAGGCGGTTCAGCGTAGATAAGCTCCGCTTGACCCTGCTGGCCCTCTTTCTGTTCAGCGGGCTTGCCGAATTTTCAAACAAGGTGTTTCAAAAATACGGTCTCGTCGACCATAAACTCGTTTTTTTGTTTTTCGTATTCTTTACTGCATTTTTGATAAGTGCCGGATTTCTGGTCTGGAGAAATAAATCACCCGGCGCCCAAGAGGTAGTTACCGGGATGCTCGTTGGGCTACCAAACCTTTTCTGTTCTTACTTCTTGATCCTGGCTCTTGACGAGATAAAAGCTTCTGTCGTGTTTCCCGTTTATACAGCAACGACCATCGTGTTAATAAACCTGGGTGGTTACATGATATTCAAGGAGAGACTAAAGAGAAAGGAAAAGTTATCGGTCGGCCTAACTGTGGTAGCCCTTGTCCTGATTAACCTTTCCTGATATGCAACCAGAAGTACGAAATAATTATTGTTGAGCAGGGGAACAAATTACAAATAACTTCATACTGTATAATCTGGAGTTGCAAACGTGACAGAATATCCTAATCCCGTCCTAGAAACACTTTTAAACCATAAGTCCATAAGGAACTACAGGGACAAAACTCCCTCGGACGAAACCATCGTAACAATCGTTTGCACAGGCCAGCATGCTCCTTTCGTTACCCAGATGTACAGTATTTTATTGACCAGAAGAGGTCTTTCCTCTGGTTCAACTGGCAATGGGCTACCCGGATGAAGACAAACCGACCCGTCCCCGGTACCCGCTGGATTTCTTCCTTTTCGAGGACGCTTTTCTGAATTCGAAGACGCCCAGGTTGACCGTGCGATGGAGAGGATGGACGAGGGCTATATGAAGCAGTATTACTACGGAGAAAACGATGCGAAAATTCCCTTACAGGGGGGCGAAGAAGACGAATACACTTAAGAAAATTACGGCTGGACAGAGCACATATCTCGAAGAAATTCTTTTAGAATTTAAAAAGTGCGGGTTCGATATCTGCCGGGACAGGGAGAGTAAATAACCGTCGAATCTTAACCAACCCACACAAAACGTTAACTGACCGTATCTAGAAGAAGGCCTGCAGCGTGGACCAGTGTCGACCCACCAAGTACAGGCCAGAAAACAGCAAACTGATGGAAGCCGTAAACACCCGACCCTAAAGGGAAGAGTATTGCAACTGAAAGGGCAATAAACTGAGTAAGCTGGACTCGATGCGCGTATATCTTTTTTCCTGATTCATCACCGGTCGAGATTACTTTCCTGCTGTCGTAAATAACGGAAAGAAAGATGAGGGAAATTCCGAGAACGATTCCTAATTTAACCGGATAGTCTCCGTAACCCGTCCATATCGATGGTGAATTAATCAACAAATAGACCGTCGCCCCACCGGTCAACAGGCCCGGAACTATTTGCTTCCTATTAGGATCTTTCATAAGTCCGTCCGACAGTAGAATAACTGCAGTAGCCCCCGGAACCACCCAGGAAAACTGATAGCCAAGCCATAGCGAAAAGGCGGTAACTAAAAAGGAATCTGCCCACCCGGCCTTTATTCCGGTTGTTCTATTGAGAATACGGAAGCTCAACAGCGCCCATAGAGGTAATAACAGACTTGGGACGCCGACCATCCAGATCACGATAACCTGGCCTATTGCTGCCAGGCCGGCACTCAGGGGGCGATCAGGATCCACTTCTCTACCCAGAGCCCAGGCGAGGAAAACTGAAATAAATGACCGTATCCCAAATAATAGAGAGCTTAAGGCAGAACTACCCGTGAGGTAGGAGTAGACCCCGAACCCGATTGAAACAGCGAGGGAAAATAGCATAATGAAAGCGTTGCTCGGGTAATCCGGGTCCACAGGCCGACCAATCGTTAAAATTCCTCTAATATCTTTCTTCATTTAAACCTCAAATAGACTTCTGAACTATATAAACCGCTCGCTAAAGGATTTCGCTGTAGGGGTTAAATTGTTCAATCAAAAGTATACAGGAGAGAAGCCCTTTTATTGACCCCTATCAAATGAATGCCGAGCCATTAAACCTCTCCGAAGTTCGGTGATCGACCTTTTATTTTTAGGACCTTCTCCCTACATAGCTACGCTATAAGGTGCCTTGATTAAACTATATCTCGGAGAAATACCTCCAGCGCCGACCATATTTCTGCGTCTTTCCTGGAAGTCCCAAGAAGTAGTTCCAGGTGCCCCACGCCTTCCTCTATCAGGAGTTCGTTTCTGATATCCAGTTCAGTTAGCTCTTCGGAAAGTTGAATGGTTTGTTCTGGCAATACTTCCTCGTCGCTATCCCCGTGGGCAAGAAATACGGGGGCCAGGCAACCCTGCAGGTGATTGAACGGTTGCGCCTGTTCCCAGTTTTGTTTACCTCCAATAAATCTCTTAACCCTGGGGTCCGCCCTGTCGTAAGGATAGAACTGGTATACCCCTGCCAGTAGAATTAGCCCGTCAATTTGTCCGGTTTTCAATTCGGCATTTTTTCGCCATTTCTCCGAAAAGCCTATCAGAGAAGCAAGGTGGGCGCCCGCGGAGTGGCCCGCCAGGTATAGAGTACGTGGAGCTTTCCCGTAATTATCCTGAAGCCAGGCCAGGGACCGGCTAACGTCCCGGACTTGATCGGGATAAGTAGCATCGGGAGCGAGGCGGTAATTGGGTAGAACCACCATGAAGTTTTTCTCGGACCAGGACCGACCGATAAATCTATGAATATCCTTGCTTCCTGACTCCCAGCCTCCGCCGGAGACAAAGAATATAAGCTCCGTATCACTATCGATCTCTACCGGCTCATAGATATCCAGCTTATGTCGCTGGTGAGGCCCGTATTGAAGGTCCTTTCTTTCCTTGACGTTCGAACGCGGCCGGAAAAGATGACGTCCCGCGGATAACATGGAGCCCGGTCTCGGTTTTTCCGAAAGGAACATTCGCAGTATTGGAAAAGGCAAACTTAATCACTCAACTCAAGAAGTTATTTCATACATTTTAATAATTCGGTTAAAAATATACCATACGCCTAATTATCATTTATGATAAACCTTTTATATAACAGGTAGAATAAAATTAAGGTAAAGTAAGTACGAGCCTGGTTCCAGGTTGTTTTATCCCTACTTGAAGGATATTTTTGCCGATTTGTGATATACTTGTTCATCTGGAAGTCTCGATTTATAGCTTGAAATCAAAGTAGAAAACATTCCAGCAAACGTTTTGCCTGATGGCAAGGAGGTCGGAAGATGGATTTTGAAATAAGAGGAGACAACTTACAGGTTCTGGAAGTAAATCTGGATGACGGAGATTCCATGTTCACGGAAAGCGGTGGAATGTCCTGGATGTCGGAAAAACTCGAAATGAATACCAATACTCAAGGTGGAGTAATGAAAGGGATTGGCCGAATGTTCTCCGGCGAGTCTCTGTTTATGACGACTTACTCGGCAAAAAATGACGGAGAATCTATCGCTTTTTCCTCGGAGTTTCCGGGAAAAATCATCCATCGAGACCTAACCGGTGGAGAGGAAATTATCGCTCAACGTGACGCTTTTATGTGTGCCGTTTCTTCTGTGGACATGGCAGTGCACCTTCGTAAGAAACTGGGAGCTGGTATGTTCGGGGGAGAAGGATTCATTATGCAAAAGATAACCGGTCCTGGCGACGCCTTTTTTGAACTCTCTGGAGAGATCGTGGAGAAGGAACTAAAGAGCGGGGAAACCTTAAAAGTTGACCCCGGCCACGTGGGGCTTTTTGAGAATTCTGTTGATATGGATATCACCAGGATTAAAGGAGTCAAGAACATGTTCTTTGGCGGGGAAGGTATCTTCCTTGCTACCCTGGTAGGCCCCGGTAAAATTTGGCTCCAGTCAATGCCGCTGATGAATCTTGCAGCGAAACTTAATCCCTATCTATCTTCTGGTGACGATTAGTCAAGAGCCCCGCTTCAACGAGCGGGGTTATTGACCCGCTAGGTTAGGATTGAACATCAGCGTTTAAAGACCCGACGTTTACTTTTAACATTTATCCATTGAATATCACTGTCTTCCAAAGTTAACCAGGAGGGTCGAGAGTGAATAAAATAAATTCAAAAATTCTTATCTTGATCGTTACTTTTTTGTTTGCCTGCTCTATTCCGGGCTTCGGTCAGTCAGACGATCTTTACGAACAGGCACTGGACAGGATAGAGTCGGGTCAGCTTGAGGAGGCGCTCTCCATGCTGGAAGTCGTTACCGATCAACGACCAGAGTTTGCCAAAGCCTGGAACAATAAAGGGTCGATTCACCTGATTCAAGGAGAGTATTCAAAAGCCAAACAGAATTTCGAGAGAGCTTTGCGAATTGACCCAGAATACCCAAAAGCTCAGGCTAACCTCGGGAGCGTCTACCTCAAACAGGGGAATACTGAGAAGGCCATATCCGCTTTTAAGAAAGCACTTGAGATCAATTCAACAAATGAAGAAGCCAATTATAATCTGGGTAACATATATTTCCAGCAGGGGCAGCTGGAAAAGGCCCGGAACTATTTCGAGAGAGTTGTAGAGACTAACCCCGACCATTATAAAGCAATTTATCGACTTGGCCTAATCGCTGCTCGCACCGGGCAAGAAAGCCGGGCCAAAGAGTATTTTGCCAAAGCTTTAGATATCGAAGATGAAGATCCAGTGATTCTTAACGAGGTCGGTAGGTTCTATCTTCAAAAGGGTGAACTTGAACGAGCGGAAAGATATCTATCAAAAGCCAATAAGTTGACGGAGAAAAAGCCCGCCCCCCTTCACAACCTCGGATTGGTTTACCTTAACAGGGGAGAACCCGCAGAAGCCGTTAATTATTTTGAAAAGGCCTTAGAGTTTCGATCAGAGGATGAACCCCGGCAGTTGAGCAGACTTCATAGCGATTACGGACTGGCTCTTTATAGAAATCGGGAATTCGACACAGCCCTGGACCAGTACAAGCGGGCCCTGGAATTGGACAATTACAACGCTTCCGCCCACTACAACCTGGGTTTACTTTTAGAAGATTCAGGACACTACGACCGGGCGATGGATCACTACAAATACGCTTTTAACATAGATAATCAATACGTAGAAGCCTACAACAACTACGGACTTCTGTTATTGAACGTCAGGGAAGACTACGAAAACGCGTTAAAGTACTTCGAACGTGCAATTCATATCGACCCCGGGTATACCTTTGCTTACTACAACAAGGCCTTAGTCTTCACTAAACTCGAAAGGTATGAAGCGGCTCGAACAAGTCTGCGGAAAGTATTGAATATGGTCTCTCCCGAGAAGGGGCTTTACGAGCGGGCTCGTGACCTTCTTGATGAAATCCAGGGCAAGTCTAATTGAACTAAAGATAACCAACCGGGAATTTGTGCCTGATCTATGTCTCGTGTACGAGCTGGTACTAAATTCTTCTAAAACCTTAGGGACCGTCTGGTTCTAAGAAATCTTTTTTTTAAAGTTCAGTTTGCCCGGCCGCTCAATCTTTGCTTAAATCTTCTAAAACCCCCTAGCTTCCATCAAGGATGAATCATCCGGTTTAGGTCCAAATCTCTTGGGAGCGTCAAGTATTCTGGGGTAATATCGTCGGTGAAGAGGACGTTAGAAAGTTTGGCAGAAGTTCATAAGAATCTGATCCGGTTCCCTTGACCTGTCTGAGCGCTGGTTAAATTATCGAAAAAAGAGGGGTTTTACGGAATTAAGTTGTACCCACGGGGGTAGGGGTAAACTTTGAAAACCGTTTGTATCTATGTGTGAAAACTGATACATTTGCAGTATGCGTAAGGAATAAGGATATTTGGAACATAGCCTTCCACTCTTGTTGAACCGAACCTTATAGCTTACAATATTATCCCCCCCTGGGGAGGGGACTGACTTTTCAGGATGATTGTATGGGAAAAGTAGATAGCGACATGAATTTAACTTTCCGGAAAATACAATTTCCGGGTTTCTAAACTAATGAGAGCTACTTTAGCCTTACAGGGTAAGGGGAGGTAAGGGATGACAAAAAAGGAAGGTTCGACAAACGAAACGAGGTCTCGTTACGATCGAATTGCACCTTTTTATGATTGGCTGGAATTCCCGATGGAAAAGTTACTTGCCCGGAAATTGCGAGAGCGTGTCTGGTCCAAGGTTGAAGGACCGGACGTATTGGAAGTCGGCGTAGGCACCGGAAAGAATATCCCATGCTATCCGGTTAATTCGAACATCACCGGCATCGACATAAGCGAGAAAATGCTAAAAGGTGCGGAGGCAAGCGCGCGAAAAGAACCAGACGAAAAGGCTCCTTCTCTACACCAGATGGATGTCCAGAACCTCGATTTTTCCGAGAATACATTCGATACTACTGTTGCTACTTTCGTCTTCTGTTCGGTGCCCAATCCGATTCTGGGTCTACGGGAAATACACCGGGTTACAAGGCCCGAAGGGGAAGTTATGTTACTAGAAGACGTAAGGCCGGAGCCCCGGCTTCTTGGTAATCTTTTCGACTTTTTCAACCCAGTGACGGTTCGACTGTTAGGGGTCAATATAAACAGGGAGACAGTTAAAAACGTCCGCGCGGCAGGTTTACGAATAAACCGCGTAACTAATTTAACCAGAGGTAATATTGTCAAAATTATTTCCGCCAAACCAGACGCTTGATGCTGTTTTGACGGATGAGTCAGATCGAACAATTCGGGGAGATTGAAGGAAAGTCCGTAAATCAAGAAATGATATAGAGGTGAATAAAATGATGGGGACATTTGGAATGTGGGGAGCCGGAGGAGGTATTTTTATGATTATATTCTGGGCGCTAATAGCTTTAGGATTAGTATTTCTGGTAAAGGAATTAACTGACAGTGGAGAAAATAAGAACGCGGTTCAAGCCAGCGGAGACAGAGGAGATGCGTTAAGTATTCTGGACGAACGGTTCGCGAAAGGTGAAATCGACGAGGAAGAATACCGGAGAAGAAAGAAGGAGATTACGGCTAAAAAGAATTGAGAAAGGACTTAACTACTCGCATTTCCCCGTTTGAACGGGGACAGGAGGTAGCAATGAGTGAAAAAGTTACAATCGGATTACTGGTAGGTCTACTGGGGTTGGGCCTTTTAGCCGGAGGAAGCTTGGCAATAAGTGAAACTATGACCGAAAGATACGGGACGGGTCCGTCAGGAAATTACATGCAGGGGCGAGGGATGATAGGAGACCAAAACCGAACAACTAGCAATTCCCTCAACTACACTGGTCAACATATGGGGTCACGCCAAATGATGGGTGGTAGAAATTCCAGAGGCAACATGATGGGTGGCACGAGGGGTTATTATTCCGACACACCTGCTCCGATATCCCATGACGACGCTAGGGAGATAGTCGAGGATTATCTGAAATCACTTGATAATGCAGAGCTTGAAATTGGCGAATTCGAGGAGTACTCGCACAATTACTACGTATCGGTGGTCGAGAAAGACAGCGGTCGAGGAGCGTTTGAGATCTTAATAGATCGTTACACTGGCAGCTATCACTCCGAGCCTCAGAGCATGATGTGGAACGATAAGTACGGAACCATGGGCGGTGGCATGATGATGAGGGGTAGGTCTAATAATCAGTAACTGATGGGCGGTTCGCGTTCAACAGAGATGAATATTTCATCCGGCGAAGCCATGGAAATCGCCCAGAGTTTCCTCGACGTCGTATACCCAAGAACGAAAGCCGACGAAATCCTTGCTTACTACGGCTACTATACTGTTATGACGACAAAAGACGGCGAGCATTACGGTATGTTGAGCGTAAACGGCTCTTCGAGAGACGTCTGGTACCATACCTGGCACGGCTCTTTCATTTCCGAGGTGGATGAACACTAGTTTGAGGTCCACGATTTCCCGGGATGGCCCGAGATGTTAAGTAGCTTGACTCGTTCGCAACTTTCACGTATATTCATTTCTAATGAAAACTAAATTCTAATAGAAATAGAAAAATCCAAACCAGGGGACTGAGCGATGAAGGCAGAAAAACCCGATCAGGAGGATCCAGAAGGAGCAGAGCACGAGAGTGGAAACCACCACGCAGAGATGGTGAAGGACTTCCGCCGCCGGTTCTGGATTTCGCTGATTCTTTCCGTACCCGTACTCGTCCTTGCTCCGATAATCCAGGGTTTTCTCGGCCTCCAGGAAGTCCTCGCCTTTCCCGGGGATAGCTACGTTCAGTTTGGGTTCTCCACCATTATTTATTTTTACGGCGGCTGGCCGTTCCTAACCGGTCTTATAGACGAATTTAAGGACCGTCGGCCCGGGATGATGACCCTTATCGGATTGGCCATAACCGTCGCTTACGCCTACAGCAGCGCGGTCGTCTTCGGTCTGTCCGGAAAGATCTTCTTCTGGGAACTTGCCACCTTGATAGACGTAATGCTCTTTGGCCACTGGATCGAGATGCGTTCCGTTATGGGTGCCTCCCAGGCGCTGGAGGAGCTGGTAAAGCTGATGCCCTCAACGGCTCACCTGTTAAAGGAAGACGGATTGACCGAGGACGTCCCCATCGATGAACTCCAGCCGGGCGACCGGGTCGTAATAAAGCCGGGTGAGAAAATTCCGACCGACGGGACCGTAGTGGAAGGTCGGACCAGCGTCAACGAAGCCATGATTACCGGCGAAAGCAAACCCGTCGAGAAGGACGAAGGTGACGAGGTAATCGGCGGAGCTGTTAATGGAGAATCTGCAATAACTGCCGAAGTCGAGAAAGTAGGCGAAGACACATACCTATCGCAGGTAATAGACATGGTCGAAGAGGCTCAGGAGTCGAGGTCAAAGACACAGGACTTCGCCGATCGGGCGGCCCTGTGGCTGACCATCATATCGCTGAGCGTCGGCACGGTGACGCTGCTGACCTGGCTCTTCCTCGGCGAAGCATTCGCTTTTTCCCTGGAAAGAATGGTCACCGTTATGGTGATAACCTGCCCCCACGCGCTCGGCCTCGCCATCCCTCTCGTGGTAGCTGTATCAACTGCCCTCTCCGCCAAAAACGGGTTGCTTGTCAGGGACAGGACGGCATTCGAACGCACTCGTAACGTCGACGCGGTAATATTCGACAAGACCGGGACCCTGACCAAAGGGGAGTTCGGCGTAACCGACGTCGTCTCCCTTGGAGACTACTCCCGCGAGGATCTCCTGCGAAACGCTGCCAGCCTGGAAAGCAGGTCGGAGCACCCTATCGCCAGAGGAATAATCAATAAAGCTGAAGAAGAGGGAGTAGATTACCCGAGTCCGGAAAACTTCGAGGCAATACCCGGTCGTGGGGCAAAAGCAGATGTCGAACGTAAGAATTTAAAGGCAGTAAGCCCGGGTTACCTCCATGAGAACGATATGACCGTCCAAAACGAGGAAATCAATAACTTAGCGGAAGAAGGAAAGACCGTGGTCTACTTGATTGAAGACGATACGGTCCAGGGGGCGATAGCCCTGGCCGACATCATCCGGGAAGAATCCTACGAGGCAATAGAGATCTTAAAAGAGATGGGCGTCCAGGTAATGATGTTAACCGGGGACGCGGAAGACGTGGCAAAATGGGTAGCCGAAGAACTGGGACTTGACGATTACTTCGCCGAAGTCCTGCCGGACGAAAAGGCGGACAAAGTAAAGGAAGTGAAGTCCAGAGGCCTTACCGTCGCCATGGTCGGGGACGGTGTCAACGACGCACCGGCCCTGGTTGAAGCCGACGCCGGGATTGCCATCGGTGCAGGCACGGACGTGGCTATAGAGGCAGCCGACGTCGTCCTGGTTCGATCCGACCCCCGTGACTTTACAGCAATTGTTCAACTTTCGAGAGCTACCTACAGCAAGATGGTTCAGAACCTCTGGTGGGCCACCGGTTACAACGCCTTCGCCATACCACTCGCAGCCGGAGTGCTTTATGGATTCGGAATACTTCTCTCACCGGCCATGGGCGCGGCCTTGATGTCCCTTTCAACGGTAATTGTAGCGATAAACGCCAGACTGCTTGGCCGAGTAGGGGAAAAGCTGAGCGGCAGGAAAGCGGAGCCGGAACCGAGAGCGGTTGCAGCCCAATAGAAATTTAGACTTTCCCAGGAGAGTAGTAGGAGGTATAAAATGATTAACGAGCAAAGAATTTTAACCCTGTTTTTCCTAGGTTTATTCGCCGTCGGGTTTTTTCTTACTGGAGTTACGGCAAGGGCTCAAAAGGTAGAAACAATTATTGGAAATCTCGACACAGTTTGGGAACTTGCCTGGGGTCCCAGCGGTAATCTTTATATGAGCGAGAGACAGGGTAATTTACTGGTGTGGGACGGAAATGAGCTCCGAAAGATCGGAGAATTACCCGTGGTCGAAAGGGGCGAGTCCGGTTTGATGGGATTGGCTCTCGATCCTGAATTCCAGGACAACCGACTCATGTATGCATGTTTTACGCGTCGAAGTGAAGGAAACCTTGAGAACGTCGTAGAAAGATTTCGGGTTACTGAAGGCGAAATACGCGAAAGAGAATTACTTCTCGCTGGAATGAATGCTTCCTCCATTCACGACGGGTGCCGACTCACGATTGGTCCCGAAAAGAAACTGCTGGTGACCATGGGAGATTCCGCCCGAGGTTCGCTCGCCCAGGACAAACAAAGCCTGAACGGTAAAGTTTTAAGAATTGACAGGACCGGAGATATACCCGAAGGTAACCCATTCCCGGAAAGCCCCGTTTTCACGCTTGGTCACAGAAATCCCCAGGGGATCGATATCCAACCGGCTACTGGCGAGATCTACATCAGCGAACACGGCCCG
>JAGXKX010000023.1 GCA_018335015.1 Candidatus Bipolaricaulota bacterium | reverse complement strand
AGCGGAATTTCCGGGTTGGGCCAGTGGATTAACAGTAGATCGATGTAATCAGTATCCATCCTTTTAAGACTTCCTTCTGCCGATCGCTTGAAGTCCTCGTAATGGAGTTTGTCCTTCCAGACCTTGGTCGTTACAAATAGCTCCTCTCGGCTGTGGTCTTTTATTGCCTTTCCAACTTCTTCTTCGTTGTCGTAAAAAATTGCCGTATCTATATGACGATAACCGAGATCTATAGCTTTTCTAACTGTCTCTTCACATTCTTTTCCTCGGAGCTTCCACGTCCCCAGCCCAAGAGCCGGAACCGAACAGGAATCGATCGATTTTAATTCACTTTTCATTTTATACCCTCCTCCAGGAAAGGGTAAACTATCTTGTCCTAAGTGCTTGCCCCGCTAATCGGATGCGAGATGTAGGTGATATTAAATAACCGTATTCTTAATTTAAAACCTCCTGCCCCTTACCCGGCTGCCGGGATTACCTCTACTTACGAGGTTTTAAGGCATAATCAGCTGTCAGGTAAGGAACAAGGGACCGATTAAGGACAAAACAGCGATTTACGACTACGGTGAAATAATTTAGTGAACGTTAACTACTGGTATTCAGGCGGTTCTTGACTTCCGTCCTAAATTCGCCCAGGGAAACCGTAGTTTGATCGCCCGTCTCCATGTCCCTTAACGTTATTTTGTCTTCTGAAAGCTCTCTGGGGCCCAGAATTGCCGTTATCTCGGCGCCGTACCTGTCCGCGTAGCCCAGCTGACCCTGGAGGCTTTTGTCAAGATAGTCGATCTCTGCCTTAAAGCCAGCTTCCCTGAGTTCTTGGACTAGTCCCAGACCAGTTTGCTTGGTCTCCTCGTCCAGAGTCGCGAGATATACGTCCAGACCACTTATTTCCATATCTATCCGTTCCAGTTTTTCGAGCAGGAGGACAAGCCTTTCAATTCCACCCGCGAATCCGACGGCGGGGGTCGGATCTCCACCGAATAACTCAACCAGGCCGTCGTACCTGCCGCCACCAACCAGAGCGTCCTGGGCTCCGAGGTCACTGGAAAAGACCTCGAACACCGTTTTTGTGTAATAATCCAGCCCCCGGACCAGCTTGGGGTCGAGTTCGTAACCCAGGTCAAGTTGACTCAGATATCCCTTTACGTCGTCGAAATGGCCCCGACATTCCGAGCATAAGAAATCAGTGATCTCGGGTCCGTTCTCCACGACCTTCTGGCAGGAACTTTCTTTGCAGTCAAGAATTCTAAGAGGATTGGTCTCCAATCTTGCCCGACAGTCGTTACAGAGTCGGTCCTTTTTCGGCTTAAAGTACTCAACCAGCTGATCCACATATTCCGACCTATCATCCGGACAGCCGATGCTATTAAGGGTCAGGCCTACGTCTTCGAGACCCAAAGATTTCAAAAGGTTTGTGGCGAGACCTATCATTTCTGCATCCAGTGCGGGGTCGTCCGAGCCTATTGCCTCGGCGCCGTATTGGTGGAATTGCCGGGACCGACCCTTTTGAGGTGCCTCGTAGCGGAACATCGGACCAAGGTAGTACCACTTCGATAACTCTTCCTTGCCGTAAAACTTGTGCTCGAGATAGGCTCTCACGACTGATGCCGTGTTTTCGGGCCTGAGAGTCATTGATCTGCCGCCTTTATCTTCGAATGTATACATTTCCTTGGAAACCACGTCCGTCTCTTCTCCGACTCCCCTGGCGAATACCTCGGTCTTTTCCATGATTGGCGTCCTTATTTCTTCGTACCCGTAGAGAGGCATGGTAGACCTTACTTCCCGTTCTACCGCGTGCCAGTAGGGCATATCCTCGGGCTTAATGTCGTAGAGACCTTTCGGGGCGTAGTACTTCATTAGCCACCCTCGGCCATTTTGCTTTCCAGGTTTATCATTTCTATTAGCGCTTCCGCGGCTTCATTTCCCTTGTTACCCTGTTTGGCTCCGGCTCGGTCTATTGCCTGGTCGAGCGTATCCGCCGTAATTAAGCCAAAGGTAACTGGTGTATCTCCTTCCAGGTTTAACTGCGCGAGGCCCTTCGAAGTTTCGTTGGCGACGTAATCAAAATGAGGTGTTTCGCCCCTGATAATTGCACCGAGGGCTACTATTCCGTCGTAATCTCCGGTTTCCTCCATCTTTCCTACTGCCCTGGGGAGCTCAAACGAGCCGGGCACGTAGGCCACCGTGACGTTATCCCAGTTCGTTCCCAGCCTCGTGAGCTTATCTTTGGCTCCGGAGAGTAGTCTCTCGGTGACCAGGCTATTGTACCTGCTGATTACAATACCGATTTTTAATCCGGATCCGTCTAGTTCACCTTCTAAGTTGTTAGTCACTGTTACCTCCCATTTTTATCAAGAATTAGTTTTTTCGTCGATTTCGGACAAATTGTGGCCTAGCTTTTCTACTTTGGTTTGAAGGTAGTCCTGGTTGTGCTCGTTTGGCTCTATTTCTATGGGGACAGTCTCGGTTATATGTAGGCCGTATCCTTCAAGCCCCACTACTTTACGAGGGTTATTGGTGAGTAGGCGGATTGAGCTTAGCCCAAGGTCGGAAAGAATCTGGGCGCCAAATCCGTAATCCCTAAGGTCGGCTGAAAAACCCAGCTCCTCGTTTGCCTCTACGGTATCCATTCCTTGATCCTGGAGTTCGTAGGCACATACTTTGTTGCTTAATCCTATCCCGCGACCTTCCTGTCTCATGTATACCAGTACCCCTTCTCCAGCTTCGTCTATTTTGGTTAAGGCCTTGTGTAACTGGTCGCCACAATCACACCGTTTTGACCCGAATACGTCACCCGTCAGGCACTCGGAATGCACCCTGACCAGCACGTCCTCTTTTTCTTCTACTTCTCCTTTTACCAGAGCCACGTGTTCGTCCTCGTTGATCTGATCCACGTAACTGTGTATCTTAAAGTCTCCGTATTTTGTCGGCAATCTTGCCGATCCCGTCCGCGTCACCAGTTTTTCGTTTTTCTTCCTGTATTCTATTAAGTCCTCGATGGATACGATCTTCAACCCGTGTTTGTCGGCAATTTCCTTTAGAGTCGGAAACCGTGCCATGGAACCGTCTTCGTCCATTATTTCGCAGAGGACAGCTGCGGGGTATAGGTTAGCCATTTTAGCGAGGTCCACCGCTGCTTCCGTATGACCTGCTCGATGCAATACCCCACCCTGTTCGGCCCGAAGGGGAAAGACGTGCCCCGGTCGAACCAGGTCTTCCGGGCCTTTGTCCTCGTCCACGAGGGTCGAAATAGTTTTAGCCCGGTCGTATGCGGATATTCCTGTCGATATGCCGTCTTTGGCGTCTACGGAAACGGTAAACTGAGTGCCGTGATGGGAGGTATTGTCACCAACCATTGAATCTAGTTCCAGTTCGGCTAGCCTGTCCCCTTCCATAGGGGTGCATACCAGCCCGCGGCCCTCTTTGGTCATAAAATTGATATCTTCCGGCCGGGCCTTTTCCGCCGCCATGATGAAGTCTCCCTCGTTCTCCCGCTCCTCGTCGTCGACGACGATTATAATTTCACCCGCTTCTATCGCCTCTATCGCGTCTTCTATCGGATCGAGACTCATCTTTTCACTCCTAGCTCATTCCCTGTAAGGATTGGTTTTATCTACGCTGTTTCTAATGTATTTTGCTAGTACGTCAAATTCCACGTTCACTTCCGAACCGTTGCGCTTTAACTTTAAGGTCGTATTCTCGTAGGTATGAGGAATTACACTTACGGTAAAAGTTCCCCCCGTGACCTGATAGGGAGTAAGACTTATACCGTCTACAGCTACGGCTCCTTTTTCTACCAGATAATTGGAGAACTTTCGAGGTGTAGATATTCTATATAAGTAGTTATTTCGCTTCTTCTGGATTTTTCCGATCCTTCCCAGGGCATCTACGTGACCCTGAACCAGGTGTCCGTCTAGCCTGTTCGAAAATTCACCTATACCCAGTGGGAGTTCCAGGTTTACTTTATCGCCGGGTTTTAGGTTCCCGATATTCGTCTTACTTCTGGTTTCCGGCGATACGTCGACGGAGAGATGCTCTCTTTTATTCTCTAGACTGACGGCTGTAAGGCAGGCTCCGTTGATACTTATGCTGCTGCCAATTTTCATTGTATCCAGAAATCTCTCCGGAACTGAGAAGGTAAACCGGCTTCCCGAGGCCTTAACTAAGTCCCCGATATCTTCCACGGCGCCAGTGAACATTATGAATACTGGAGGTGAATACCTTTAGGTGATAACAAGAAAAATCGACCTCATTTCCTCCCCTGCGTCCAACTTAGTTTACTCGAAGGGCGGACTGTCATTCAACCGGTTTGGTCGGGGTAACCCGTTCCGGAGGCTCCGGGATAAAATAGGCTGACTCGGTAAATTGAAATAAGGTGGTTCGTTAGTTAAAATCACTCGACATAACCGGGAGATTAACCGAGAAAGCCGTGGAGTATCTTGCGGTGATGAAATCGGCCGGTTGCATTTCCGGTCCGGCGCTCAAATTGGACCCGGACCGGAACTAATGATTGAAAGTCCGAGGAGGAGCTATATTGCAATTTAATCCTTTAAAGAATAAGAAACTTTTGACCGGGATTATTTTTTCGTTAATAACTTTACTTGTCCTGGTTGGAGTTACTGGTGATGGAGCTTCGGAATACAAGCAACCCATTGAGGTTTCCCGTAACCAGGAGAAAGGCACTATTCGGGTTCGAACTTCTGTAGCAGATTATCTCTTCGCCGAAAAAGGGGGAGAGCTTAAAAGTATATTTATTCATTTTTCCTCATTTAGAACGAGTAAAGCCGAGATAGTCCCGGGAACGACGACCGATCCGGAGACCCTGAAGAGAACTTACCTGGACGATATAAGGTTTCCCGGTGAATTGAGCATCAACGGGGAGTCGGATCTCGACGTACCATATGAAGCGAATATTCCTGACGGTACTCATTACGACGAACTTCGGATAACGTTTACAGGCAACACGGATGGGCTAAAAATTGAGAAGACTTTTACCGTCTACAATGATGCCAACTACACCCTGGGGCTCTCATTGTCCCTGACCAACGAGTCAGGTGAGGCAGTGGAGCTAGGTGAGGAAGCTAAGTTATACCTTGGTTCTCGAGCCAAATCAGGAGGGAACGGGGACGTAGATTACCTCACGGACCCGACGACCAAGTACATATTCGACGGTGAAGCCAGCAACGGCAAACTAGCCAAGGGGTCTTACGGCAGTTTCGGAGGAGTTGGTCTGGTAGGAGAGAACCTGGTACTTTTTCTAAAGTCTGGTTTGCCTTACGCGGAAGGGGAAAGCGATACGGATACAGGCGTTACACCTTACGTGGCCGAAGGAAATATAGGGGTAAACCTGACAGGAAAAGAACTGGCAAGAGGGGAGTCGAGAGGGTTTCAGTTTTCCCTTTACGGAGGCAGGCGCAGGCACGTACTTCTGTCGAACGTCGGCCTTGGAAATATCGACGAGATAGGATTCTTCAGTCAACTGCTGGTGCCGGTAATTGGTTTCCTCAATCAATTATACAACCTCACCGGTAATTACGGCTGGGCTATTATTCTGTTTACTATTTTAATTCGGGTTTTGCTTTACCCACTGATGCGTAATATGTATCGCTCCATGGCAAAAATGCAGGAGTTACAGCCAAAGATACAGGAGATTCAGGACGAATACGATGACCGGGAGGAGCAACAGAAGGAGATGATGGCACTCTACAAAGAGGAGGAGGTAAACCCCATGGGTGGTTGTTTGCCAATGTTTGTCCAGTTACCCATATTGATCCTCCTCTGGCGTGCCATAATGTACAGTGCCGAAGCCATTCACGTTTCTCCCGGATTTCTCTGGATAAACGACCTTAGCATGCACGACCCTTATTACATCCTCGTGGTGCTCACCGTGGGGACGATGATCGTTCAGCAGCAGATGATGCAGACGCCGGGTGGGGGCGGAAGTCAGAACAAGCTTATGACTTTTGGTTTTCCGTTATTCATGGGTATCTTTCTCAGGAATTTTCCCGCCGGACTCTGGCTGTATTACTTCCTAACCCAGATATTCATGATCGGTCAGCAGGCATTCATTAACTGGGAAATGGAAAAGGGAGAAGCAGAAGGTGAGAGCCAGCCTCAGGAAACATGACAGAAAAAGAGGATAAAGTAGAGCGGGAAGTAGCTTCTTACCTCGAAGGGTTTTTCGATTTGATCGGGGAAAATCCCGGCCTGCAGGTAGATATAAAGTCACCCGACGAACTCTACGTAAACGTTCAGGGTGAGTCCGATTTCTTTTCCGAGGAGAGGGAAAAGCTTGCTAAGTCCCTCTCAGTACTTGTAAGGGTGCTGTTGGAGCGTCAGTTCGATCTGGACAAAGACGTCCAATTGGATATTAACGGGGTTAAACTATCCCGGAGGAAAAATCTGGAAAGATTTGCCCGGGACGCAGCAGAAAGGGCGATCTCGAAAGGAAGGAAAGTAAGGCTCAATCCCATGCCCCCGGTTGAGAGAAAGTGGGTTCACGTGGCCCTTAGTGATCACGAAGGCGTGAAAACATTTAGCGTGGGCGAGGGTGACGGTCGCCGGGTTATAATAAAACCGGAAGAGGAATGAATGAAGAGGAAACGATCGCGGCTATTTCCACTCCCCTGGGTAAAAGTGGCATAGGAATTGTTAGGCTGTCCGGGCCGGAAGCTCTGGGTATTGCGGGAAAATTGTTTACCTCTCCTGACGATATCGACCTGGCCGAGGTCGAGTCTCATACTCTTCATTACGGTTACGTCCAGGACCCTTGGGAGGAAAAAGAGATAGACGAGGTTCTGGTTTCCGTTATGAAGGCACCCCGAACTTACACTCGTGAAGACGTAGCTGAGATCAACTGTCACGGTGGCGTCGTTCCCTTGCGTGAAACGCTTGAGCTAGCTCTGGACGCGGGAGCCAGACCGGCCGAGCCGGGAGAATTTACGAAACGCGCCTTTCTGAACGGCCGACTGACGCTCGATCAAGCAAAGTCCGTAAAAGATATTATTGACTCCAAGACACGGTTTTCGCTGGAACTTTCTCTAGACAGGCTCGAGGGCAAGTTCTCGGACTTTCTGAGTTCGGTCAGGGAAGAATTGACGGCTATTATGGCCCGGATAGAGATGATGATAGATTTTCCCGACTACGAAGAATCTATCATTTCCAGAGAAGAACTGGAAGAAAAGCTGTCCGAACTCGAAGGAAGGATAGAGGATTTTTTGGCGCATAGTAAGGACGGAAGGATCCTTAAAGAAGGTCATAAGATAGCGGTACTCGGTCGACCCAATGTGGGCAAGTCGACTCTGTTAAACACGTTGCTTCGGGAGGAGAGGGCTATCGTCAGCCCTACTCCCGGGACCACCAGGGATACCTTGGAGGAAGAACTGGAAATAGACGGAATACCGTTTCGGGTAACTGATACGGCTGGGATTAGGCAGACCGAAGGCGAAATAGAAAGGCAGGGAGTCCGGAGGGCTAAAGAGCAGGGACGGAATGCCGATATCTCTCTATTATTGGTTGACGTAAATAGCGGAGTCACGCCCGAGGACGTCGATATAGCTGAGGAAATAGATAAGGGAAAGACGATTCTGGTTCTAAACAAGATAGATCTTGTTGATAACTTGTCCGTGCAAGAGATCCTCCCTAAAATGGGTTCTGGTTGGGCTGGCGTAGTGGATCTTTCGGCAAAAGAAGGTCAGGGATTAAAAAACCTTGAAAGTGCCATCACGGAACTCGTCTGGGGTGGGGAGGTTAGAAAGGACGAAAGTCTCGTCCTGTTGAACGTCCAGGAAAAAGAGTTACTCAAGCGGGCAAAGAAAGGTCTTGCCAGCGCCCGGGATGCAATAAAGGAAGGACGTTCGATAGATCTGGTTGAAATAGATATTAGAGAAGCTCGAAAGGATCTCGGGAAGTTGCTCGGTGAAGACCTATCGGAAGAGGTTCTTAATCGCGTATTTTCCGATTTTTGTGTGGGTAAGTAGGTGTTTCATTCGCGTTAGCTTAGCAAAAAAAGATAAGCAAGGAGATACCTCATGAAAGACTCGGAGAGGTCCAACGAAGATATCCTGGAAGAAATTCAGGAGTTAGAGGACAAACAATGTGAGGCTGAACCCAGTGAGCAAGAAGGGCTCCAGGGCCGAATCGATCAACTAAAGGATAAGCTGATCGAACAGAATATTCCTCTGGTGAAATCCATTGCGGGTGATTTTACCCATTCTGGACTTGACTTCGAAGATCTCCGCCAGGCCGGTTATATCGGGTTACTGAACGCAGTAGAAAATTACGATTTGAAGAGAGGGACTAAGTTTTCAACTTACGCTACTCACCTTATCAAAGGAGAAATACGGCATCAGGTAAGGGATAATCAACCTTCCGTTCATATCCCCCAGTGGATAAAAAGGCTAAACAAAAAGGTTAAGAAGGCCCAGGAGAAAATCTATCAAGAAACGGGAGAATATCCAGGTATTAAGGAGCTTGCCGAGGAGCTAAATATAGAAGAAGAAGGGGTTAAAGAGGTTTTGAAAGCCAGGGATTCGATGACTTACGTATCTATTGATCGAGAACGTAGGGAGTCCGATCCGCGGCCCGAGTACATAGATTATGAGAAGATCAAAAGCAAGCACGAGGAAAACCTCCCGCTCGAGTTTAAAGTTCGGATCGCCGACGCTATCGAAAAGCTAACCGAGGTTCAGCAGCAGGTTGTAAAAGGTATATTTTACGAGGACCAGACGCAGGAAGAAATAGGGGAAGAGATCGGAACCTCTCAACGTCAGGTCTCCCGGATCAAGTACCGCGTCCTGGACGAACTGGAATCCCAACTCAAGGATGAATCAGATGATGAAGGCGAGGACGCTGATTAGGGGGTAGAATGGAAAAATTAGTGGAGGGCCTAGAGCTGGTCGAAGAGGTAAACCGACTCGTTGAAAACCTTCAGGAGTCCCTGGAGCTTTTCGAGCGGGGAAAAGACGACAAGGCCATTGCAAAGATAAACTCCGTCGAAGAAGGTATCGAGGATTTGACCGTAGGAGAGCTACCGGAACGTGCTGAGATAGAAGAGAAGCTTTCCGACGCCCTGGGCAATCTTGAATGGGTTACGGATAACGCCGACAGGGTAAAGGGGAAAAAGGTTGACTAGTAAGGGCGGGCATCCCTTAAGTTAAAGAGCTGAGATGGAGAGAAGGTACTCCGGAGGTGGAATATGATCGTCGAGTTCGACACTTACCCCATAGGAAAAGAAAGTGGGCTTAGTGAGGATATTGCTGAGGTAGAAAAGATAATTGAATCCAGCGGACTGGAACATCAGTTAACGGCAATGGGGACGATAATTGAGGGTGACTGGGACGAAGTAATGAAAGTTATCAAGAAATGTCATCACCACCTTAGAGAAGATTACGATCGAGTGGAGACGCATATCAAAATAGATGATCACGCAGGGAGAGCAGGGAGGATAGAAGGAAAGGTTGAAGGGGTAAAGAATAACCTCTGAATAATTCAACCGTTTCTAATCGAGTTTTCTAGTACGCCGCATACTATTTATTTAAGTTATCCTATAAAACCATGGCTGAATATACAATTCGCGAGTTACCACCAGATGACCGGCCGAGGGAAAAGCTGGAGCTAAACGGTCCGGAGTACCTGAGCGATTCGGAACTTCTCGCCCTGGTTATAAGGTCCGGGGTAGAAGGGAAAAACGCCCTGGAAGTAACCCGGGAAATACTTCGTGACTTAGACTTTGATAATATTTCGAATTCCACTCTACAGGAACTCCAGCGATACGAGGGTATCGGGAAGGTAAAAGCCGGACAGATTCTTGCCGTTTTCGAACTGGGAAAAAGGTTTGCCCGGGAAGAAGTGACCGCGGGAGAACAGATATTCGGACTGGAGGACGTTCTTGGCCACTTGAACCCTGAAATGAGAAGCCTGGAAAGAGAGGAATTGAGAGCCCTCCACCTGAATAACGCAAATGAGCTCATCCACGAGGAAACGATCTTTTACGGCTCTCTCAACGAGGTTCAGATTCAGCCGAGGGAAGTCGCCAAAAGCTGTTTAAAGCATAATAGCGGCGGTATTATTCTTGCCCACAACCACCCCGGAGGAGAAGCCGACCCCTCCGAGGCCGACATAAACGTGACCGAAAAGGTAAGATCCACGTTAAGGAACCTGGGCGTTAACCTGATAGACCACATAATAGTGGGAAAGTACGGGGAAATAAGCCTGAAAAGGGAGGGTTATCTGAAAGGTTGATCGTTCTCTTTACCAGATATGAATAATAGGAAGAAGCTACAAACCTGCATATCGTTTTTTGTGTTATTACTCCTCTTAATTCCGGATGCCGGACTATCCGGAGAAGAGGGAGGCCTTACGCAAGATACCAGCCTGCAGGCACTGATTAGGAAAGCCGATCGGGTAGCTCGGGAAGCAAGAACCTTGAATAAGACGGAGGAACGATTGTGTGACGCTATCGAGCTTTACCGGGACGTCCTCGAAGTAGACCCCGAAAATCGGCACGCCTTGAATAGATTATCGCTGGGATACTTTACTCTGGCTGAAGCTTACATGGAGGAACCGGAGGAAAAGAAGACTTATTACACTAAGGGGTACGAGTACGGACTAAAGAGTTTGAAGACCAGCCAAGAATTTGCTGAGCTTTACGGAGACCTGGGGTTCGATGCGTTAAAGAACCTTCCAGAAACCGTGGAGGACGTGGAGGCGGTCTTCTGGACGGGGGCCAATCTCGGACGTTTGGGGGAGACGAAAGGAATACTGGACTCCCTTGGCGATCTTCCCGCCCTCGTAGCCTTAAATCGCCGGGCAGTGAGCCTCGACGGGACTTACATGGGCGGAGGTGCGCACCGGGCTCTGGGATCGATTGGTGGAGAGTTACTCAACAGGTGGCCGTTTACCATTATGCAGATTAATAAGTACGATCTAAGCTGGGAGAAGGCAAAGAAACACTTTGAAAGTGCAATCGAGCTCGCGCCAAACTGCCTGGAAAATTACTTTTCTTACGCCAAGTACTATGCTCTAAAGAGGGGAAAGAAGGGGATGGCTCGAGACCTCCTCGATGAAGTCTTAGAAGGTTCTTTAGGCGAGGAGTACCCGCTGATTAATAAGATCGCAAAGGAGAAGGCAAGGGAACTTAAACAAGAGAGATTTTGAAGGGCGTAATTTGTCCGGATGGGTCCGGAACTCGCCATTATCGCTACACTTCTCTCATCATTGTTGAAATAGGGGCGTATGTTGAGCAACCGGTGCATTTTGCGCTTTGTACCATCTCCCCATGGTTGGCCCTTCCCTCGATCTTGAACGAGATAGGGTTGAGTCGTAGAATTACAAAGCTTTTTGCAGTTTGAAAAAATTAACGAAACGACGGTAGATTGAACTGGAATGGATGGAATTTTTACCATTAAGATAACTTTTAGGGGTGGAACCAGTGGAATTAATTCTAACCGAAGAGGTAGAAGATCTTGGTGAAGTCGGGGAGACAGTAGAAGTTTCCGACGGTTACGGAAGGAACTATTTGCTTCCGAAAGGACTGGCAGTAGAGCCGACGGTTGGAAATAAGAGACGCTACGAGAAGGTCAGAAAGGAGTTAAGTCAGAGAAAAGAAGAAAGACGGGAACGAGCCGAGGAACGAGCCGAGGAACTGGACGGATTAGAACTGAAGTTTTATCGAAAAGCGCAGGAAGAACGTCATCTTTACGGTTCGGTAAGAAATAAAGACATAGTTGATTCTATAAAGGAAGAGACAGGCATTGATCTGGCTCCCGAGGCTGTAAGTCTAGACTCGCCGATAGAAGAGCTGGGGCAGTACGGAGTTGAAATAAGGCTCTACGAAGAGATACATGCCAACATAAAGGTTAACGTAGAAGAGGAAGAATCAACTGAAGAAAACCAAGGGGAAGAAGGTTGACCTTTTTCCCGTCCTGAGAGGTTCTTGCCTTTAACACTATTTATCGGAGTAATTTATAAATGGATTCAGGGGTCACTAGGGTACTTGTACTGACTGCGTTTGCTCTCACTGCGGCTTCCGTAATTCTCCTTTCAGGCGGGACCCCTACAGTTTTTTTGAACGGTGACCGGCTCGGAGATCTCGAAATAATTGATTCTTCAGACGGACCCCAGGTAGCTCTGAAACAAGCTGCTCGGCTGTTTGGAGCCCGTACTGACCCGGGTAGAGACGGTGGATACGTTTTGGAATGGGGTAAAACTGATTCGTTTTACGTCGATAAAAGAAGGCTTTCCACGTCAGGCGGCAAAAAATTCATAGACCTGGACTTGCTGGTGGAGAATCTCGACGGCCGTGTGAGTTATCGAGGAAATAGAGCTAATGTAAGAATAAAGTCCGCCAAACTTCTCTCCGTATCGACCCGGGCCGGCGAGCTTTCCCTGAATTTTGATCGGTATTCGAGCTTTTCTCGGTCCAAGAAGGGCAATACTCTCGATTTAAGGTTCTTTAACGCGGTAAAGACCGTCGGCGCCGGCGGAATAAATATCCAAAAAGTAAGCTCTTACTTGAGCGAGGCATCCGTTATAACCAGTCAAAATCGGCAGGTTATTTTGCGACTGGGTTTAAAACAGGGGGTCACGACCACCGTTAAGACCCATCGGGGAGAGTCGGGATTCCATTTTAAGCTTGAACTCCAGAGGCCGGAGAGTGGAGGATCATTTACCCCTGCCGAGGATAAATTTACGAAGAAACAGAACTTTTCCTACAATCAGATGCAGCTCTGGGCGGACGGAGGCAGGCAGACTATTCACTACCTGGAAATATCGAGCTGGGATCAAGAATACCGACTTGTGCCCGTTCTGTCGGGAGGGAAGGTAGGTAGGGGGAGCCAACTTACAAGACTGGTCCAGGATAATTTCGGAGTTGCCGGACTAAATGCTAACTTCTTTGACCCGGGAACCTACACCCCGATAGGTCTGATTATTAAGGACGGGGACTTGCTTTCCCGGGATTGGGGAAGCAGGGCCGCAGTCGGAATAGATTACTTTGGTCGATTGAATTTCTTCCGGCCCGACCTGGATTTGTTTATCCGGACATCTGAAGAAAATATTCAGGTCCAGGGTTTGAATAGACCCGCCGGGAAAGATGACCTTGTGGTTTATACTCCAGAGTACGGAAAAAAGATAAGCCCCGGTAGATCTTACGTATCCCTGGAACTACGAAACGGTCACGTTCTCTCTCGATCTTTTACGGCGCCGTCTTCTGTAGAGGGGAATCGGAGGGTCGTAGTTGCTACCGGCAATCAAAGGGCGAACCTGGAAGGTCTGAGGGAAGGTGATGAGGCCAAGTTTGACTGGACTATGGAACCTTTCATCCCCATGTTAAGAGGAGCTGTGAGCGCGGGCCCTCTATTGATAAAGAACGGGAGAAACGTCCTGGATCTAGAAGAGGAGAATTTTTCCCATAACGGCGGGCTTGTACAATCCAGAGCAAGTAGATCCGTCCTGGCTACCACCGGGGAGGGTGAACTGCTCTTTATCGTCGTTGCCGGTGCGGGTTTGGGGCTCGAAGCTTTGCCCGGATTGCTAAGTAAGTCGGGTCTGGGTATCGAGAACGCAATAGCTTTCGACGGTGGGTCCTCCGCCGGAATGGTTTACCGGGACGGGGTAAGGATCGAAACTGTAGGAGGAATGAGACGAATTCCGGTCGGATTGGCCTTAATACCCAGGTAAAACCATGAGGCGGTTTGCCAGGGATATAGTTATTATTGCAGCGGCCACCGCGGTTTCCCGAGTATTCGGGTTGTTTCGGGATATAGTAATTGCCGACAAATTCGGCGCCGGAGCGGCTTATGACGCTTATCTAATTGCTTTCTACGTACCCCATTTTCTCAGGCGGTTGCTCGCCGAAGGAGCGCTTGCCCTTTCTTTTATTCCAGTTTATACGGACTACCTCAAGAACGATCCCGGAGAAGCCAGCAAACTGGCAGCCAACGCCATAAATCTGTCTCTGTTAACCTTCCCGCTAATAGTTCTTGCGGGGATTTTTCTTGCTCCGTACTTTATTCCCTTTCTCGCTTCCGGTTTCTCGCCGTCCCAGCAGGAGTTGACAGTTGAACTAACGAGGGTAATTTTCCCGTTTATCGGAATAATCGGTCTGGCAGCGCTCGTTATGGGGATCTTGAAATCGAAAAAAACCTTTTTTGCCCCGGCGTTTGCTCCGGTTTTCTTTAATATAGGTGTTATAGCAGGTGCACTGTTTCTGGGAAGTTTCTTTTCTCGACCAATATTCGGACTGGCTTTCGGGGTCCTTTTGGGCGGGTTTGGCCAGCTATTCTTTCAGCTTCCCTATTTGAAGCGGAGCGGTTTTTCCTGGTCTCCTGTACTTTTACCCCTTCACCCAGGACTTAAGCGGGCTTTAAAAATGATGGCTCCGGTTGTCCTTGGGTTGGTCGCAATGCAGGTCAACGTGATGGTCGATAACAAGCTTGCTTCCCATCTGGTAGCCGGTTCCGTTTCATCGCTCCAGTATGCAACCAGGCTGTATCAGCTTCCGCTCGGATTGTTTGCCATTGCCATATCTACAGCGATACTTCCGAGGCTTTCTGAGAGATGGGCGACCGGTGATAAGTCCAACTACGCCGAGATGCTGAACCGGGGTATAAAGATATCATTGTTGATCGTGGTGCCAGCGACGCTTGGACTGTTTATTCTCGGTAAACCGATAATAAAACTTCTGTTCGAGCATAGAAACTTCCTCCCGTCGGACACGGTCAGAACGACCCACGTATTGCATCTTTACCTGGTGGGGTTGGTTGGTTACAGCTTTGTTACCCTCTTTTCTCGGGCCTTTTATTCCATGAAGGATACGATTACCCCGGTAATAATCAGCTCAATTGCCGTCGGGGTTAATGTTGCGCTCGACCTCCTGTTGATCGGCCCGATGAAAGTAGGGGGTCTGGCGCTGGCTACAGGCGTCAGTGGACTCGTCAATGGGTTACTGTTGTTGTTTGCGTTCCGAAGTAAGTCAGGCCTTCAGGGGTTTCTTCCGGGAAGCTTATTTCTGGCCAGAGTTCTGGCTTCAGTGGGGGTTATGGGGGGCGTCGTTCTGGCTGTCCGGGAGTTCGTACCGTTGGCCAGTGACTTCTCTATCGTGGCTTTAGGGGTGGTTGCAGGTATAGTGAGTTACGTATGCGGCGGATTAGCCTTTGGACTTAAGGAAACTTACCTCGAAGAGCTTGTCAAACTCGGTGATTGAATTCAATCAAATCCCTCGCCATTTTATGAAAGCGAAACTTAATTTTTGAAGGTTGACTTCATTTTTCCCCTACTAGCTCTCTGCCTCTTGCCTGGCAACTGATTTAACCTTTCATAACTCAGCAGTAGACGAAATCCGGCAGCCAGGTAAGAGGCAGAGAGGATTATTCGGGATAGATAGCTAAATCCGTCGTTGGTGAAAAAAGAACTTAGTTTACTTAGGACCTTGCTCGTCGATCAACGGTTTGGCCCGGGTGGCCGCCCCTGGTTGAGTTGACCCGGGGTGGTAATGAGCGATTCGATCTCTTCCGTCCTGCTTTCGTGATCCTTTGCAGGGAGGTCGTAATCTTCCTTAATTCTACCCACGACTCCCTGAACCAGTTGCCGGGAGCCGTCGGAATAATCTTCCGCGATCGTATTCAGCCTCGATGCAGCTTCTTTTAACAGTTCACGGGAAAACCTGCCTTTCTCGAGTAGGGGCTCGAGTTCCTCGTGGGCGAAGTCGGTAAATTCGGAGGGAGAGCCCGGTAATTCGATCGTCTTGAACCTGTTTTCGAGCCCTTTCAGACCGTCAATTACCTTTTTGTCCGTAAGTCTGGTATCGTCTCGGTAGCGGTAGTAGATCAGCGTCTCCAGGACGCCGATTGCTTCGATTAGTTCGCGGTTCTCTTCTTCCAGTAGATCCTGGTTCTTTTTCGCCCATGTCTCCCGATAGGACTCCGCGTGTTTGGCCTGCTGGAACTCTTCGTGCTTTTTGAAATAACGGCAATCGTGAGGACAGTTTATTTCGACGCCTCTGTGTTCGCCACAGCACCTGCTGCAAATCATGCCGCCGAGGGCCGGGCACTCCCGTTTTCCCTTGCGCTTTCCGCCGTATACGCATTTATCTGACATAAATTATCTATCTCCTATAATTTCCTGTTCTACCAGGTACCTGGCTTTTTTTCTCGCCCAAGTATCGGTCGATTGTAAGTCTTCAAATGACGGTTTTTCAACGGGCTCGAGGTCTTCCAGGACCAGCTCTAACCCCCTGGCGATGCCTCCGAATCTAATATTTTCAGCCAGAAATTCGTCGATTAACGCCTCGTCGGCTCCGTTTACCGCGGCCGGTCTATTACCGCCGGACTTACCTGCTTCGACGACCACGTTGAACGCGGGATATCTCTCTTCCTCCAGTTTTTTGAACTCGAGCTTTGCCAGATTAACCAGGTCGGTTCTATCGTAATCGTTCTTCATCCTTCTGGGGTAAGTAAGCGCGTACTGAATGGGTACCTTCATATCTGGCTCGCCCAACTCTCCGATCATCGAGCCGTCACTGAACTGTACCAACGAATGGATCACCGATTGAGGGTGGATCACCGCTGAAATCCTTTCGTAAGGAATGTCGAACAACCAGTGGGCCTCGATGACCTCAAGCCCCTTGTTAACCATCGATGCCGAATCGCAGGTAATCCTGTTGCCCATATCCCAGTTCGGATGGTCCAGTGCTTCCTCCGGGGAAGCTGCTTCGATCCGGTCCAGCGGTGTTGACAGAAACGGACCTCCTGAAGCGGTGATTATTAAACGTTCTACTTCCTTCTCTTTCCCCGTTTCTAACGCCTGAAAGATCGCATTGTGCTCGCTGTCTATCGGGATCAGTGAAGTCGGCGAATCGGAAAGTTTACGATTTACCAGCGGACCTCCAACCACGAGGGATTCTTTGTTGGCAAGTAGTAACCGGGAAGAACTGCCGATAGCTTTCAGTGTCGGTTCCAGTCCGACGAACCCAACCAGAGAGTTTATGACAGTACCCGTGTTCGTCATCCTTGCCAGTTGGTTTAAACCTTCGCGCCCCGTTCTGATTTCGACATCTTCCGTTATCCCCCGGGAGACCCTCTCCTTTTCCGGTTCGCCCTTTACGGAGACCATATCGGGCTTGAAGCGATCAATTTGCCTTATGAGAAGGTCTGTACTGGTGCCACAACCTAACCCTACGACGTTAAATTCTTTCTGATGCGATTCTTCCAGGTCTTGTATGACTTCGAGGGTCTGAGTACCTATGGAGCCTGTTGAACCGAGGATTACTATATCCGTAGCCATATGGTAAACCTAGGAGTTGCCGGTGGCCGGGGAGTAACCAGCCGGTAAAGCCGCCTGGTCGAGAATTTCTTCCAGTTGATCTCCCTCGAGTTCTTCCACTTCGATGAGCTCTTCCGCCAGTTTCTTTAGTACTTCTTTGTTGTGGTTGAGAATATCCTTTGCCTTCTCGTGGCATCCTTCGACTATCTTGCGAATTTCCTTGTCCACCAGGGACGATACCTCTTCCGAGTGTTCGTTGCTTTTTACTATCTCCTCGCCGAGGAATACGTTCCCGTTCTCCCGACCGAGGTTTATTGGACCGAGTTTGTCGCTCATTCCGTACTGGACGACCATTCGTTTCGCGATGTCCGTGCTCTTCTCGAAATCGTCCTGGGCCCCCGTTGTAACCTCGTTGTAAATAAGTTCCTCAGCGGTACGCCCTGCCAGTAACGTGGTTAGCTTGTCCAGAAGCTCCGACTTGGATACGAGGAATTTCTCCTCGAGCGGAAGTTGGAGGGTGAAGCCGAGCGCCCCATTGGATCTCGGAATAATCGAGATCTTGTGGACGGGGTCAGCGTTCGGTAGAAGTTTCCCGATAATCGCGTGACCCGATTCGTGGTAGGCAATTTTTTCCTTTTCTTCGTCGCTTATCGCCATGCCTTTTCGTTTGACTCCCGCTATTACCCTGTCTATCGATTCCTCGAAGTCATTCATTTCCACTATGTCCTTGCCCTTCCTCCCGGCAAGCAGAGCTGCCTCGTTTGCCAGGTTTTCTAGATCCGCCCCGACAAACCCCGGAGTCCTCCGGGCGAGTACGTCCAGGTTAATGTCTTCGGCGAGCTTTTTGTCTTTGGTGTGGACTTTTAGAATTTCCTCCCTCCCGTTGATGTCGGGTGTGGGCACGGTTATTTTCCTGTCGAATCTTCCCGGCCTTAAAAGCGCTGGATCCAGAACGTCTGGCCTGTTCGTGGCGGCCAGTATTATTACGCCTTCGTTGGGGTCAAACCCGTCCATTTCCGAGAGTAGCTCGTTCAGGGTCTGTTCTCGTTCGTCGTGACCTCCTCCAAGCCCTGCCCCTCTCTTTCTGCCTATCGCGTCAAGTTCGTCGATGAAGATAATCGAAGGAGCGTTTTCTTTGGCCTTCTCAAACATGTTCCGGACCCTTGAAGCTCCGACGCCGACGAACATCTCTACGAAGTTAGAACCGCTCGTCTGGTAAAACGGTACCTCAGCTTCACCAGCTATTGCGCGCGAGAGGAGGGTCTTGCCGGTTCCAGGTGCCCCTACCAGAATCATTCCTTTTGGTACCTCGGCACCCAGTTTTTTAAATCTTTCTGGGTTTTTTAAGTATTCTACTATTTCCTGGACCTCTTCCTTTACTTCTTCCACGCCCGCAAAGTCATCAAAAGTAACTTCGGAGAACTCTTTGTTCACCAGATTTGCCTGACTTTCCCCGAAGTTAAGTGCGTTGTTCCCCTGCATCCTCCGCATCATAAATACCCATAGGCCTATAATCAACAGGACGGGAAGCAATGAGATAAGCAAGGAAAAGAACCAGTTGCTTTCTGATGCTTCCTCGTACGTTATCTTGACTCCCTGATCCCTGAGTTCGGGGAGATAATCGACCGATTCGGGTGGCCCTCTGGTTACAAACTCCCCCCCGCCCTGGTATACTCCGTTTATCAGCCCTCCCTTTATAGTGACTTCGGATATCCTACCCGACTCTACCTGGCGGAGGAATTCCGTGTAACTTATTTCGTCCTGGTTAGCTGGAGAATTAAAGAGGGTCTGGAATAGTATTAGGGAAAGTATGATTGCTCCGACTATAAGAGCTATATTACGAAAGTTGTTGTTATTGTTGGGGAAATTGAATTGTCCCTGGTTATCTTCTCTCTGCTTGTCTTCGTCCTCTTCATGACGGTTATAGTCACGATTGAAATCGTTATCCTCGTTCAATTAAACTCACCCCTTAACTCAGGAATTTTACGATAGGGATTGAGACGTCTCAAGTTCGTAGATTGGCAAATAGATCTCAGTCCTCTTTTACCTACGGGGCCAAAAGGTGGGTTTTCAATGGCACCGGCGGTTCAATTGATCGAGCTGGCAGTCCCGAGGGGATTCGAACCCCTGTCGCCGGGATGAGAACCCGATATCCTAGGCCACTAGACGACGGGACCATTTTTTGGCTGGGAGAGGAGGACTCGAACCTCCACTAGCAGGTCCAGAACCTGCCGTCCTACCATTAGACGATCTCCCAAGAAGCATTAAATTATACGAAAGTCCAATTTTAGATCAATGGAAACTTCCTCTGACTGTTGTTCGTGGGAGTTGTAAACGATTATCTTATTCCGTAAATAGGAACCAACGGCGACCCTGTAACCGGTAGGAGCTTTGGGTTAGACCGACCAACTTTACCTAGCTGCCTGATTTCGTCTACTGCTGAATTTAAAGGCTAAATCAGTTGCCAGGTAAGTGGTGATGGGAACATGGAATAAATCTAATCGTTGGTCATGCATTACGCCTCGCTTGCGGAGGACGGTTAAAGACCTGGGTTTAGTCGTTTATTTGCTTTTGCCAATTGTACCTGCTTAACCTATAATTCTATACCTGTAGCAAATACCAAGTGAGGCCAGTTACTCGTTGGTTGGAGCAAAAGTATTAAAAAAGGGGTTAGAGATTTATGACAAAAAAGTTTGGGCCCGTTGTAGCCGGGAAATTTTATCCCAGTGGTAGGGACGATTTAATCGATAAGATCGAAGATTGTTATACTCATAAATTTGGTCCGGGACAGTTCCCCGACGGCTCGGAGGAGGAGTTGTCATCTCCGGTCGGGTTGATATCCCCGCACGCGGGCTATCCTTATTCAGGCCCCGTTGCGGCTCACGCTTTTCGCTGGTTGGCTGAAGCAGGGAGGCCGACGGTGGTGGTCATAATCGGGACCAATCATTCCGGAGTTGGTTCGTCCGCCTCACTGGTTGCCGAGGGTAGATGGATTACTCCTCTGGGGGAAGTTAAATTCGAAGCGGGTCTCGCCCGGGAAATACTTAAATCGAGCGAACATCTCGAAGAAGATTCTGCTTCTTTTAGTCGGGAGCATTCGATCGAAGTCCAGTTGCCTTTTCTCCAGCATATCTGGGGCAGCGAATTTTCGATCGTACCTATCTGTTTGAAAAGTCAAAGTAAAGAGGTAGCCGGGGACGTGGGGGCCGCGCTGGAGAAAAACCTGCCGGAAGGTGCTTTGATAATTTCCAGTACCGATTTTACCCATTACGAGCCTCAGGAAGTCGCGGAGGAGAAGGACGAACGGGCTATTAAGTCCATAATGGACCTGGAAGTGGAAAAATTTTACAGGGCCGTTCGAAAGCACGAAATTTCGATCTGTGGTTACGGGTCTATAGGTGTCCTGCTAAATTTTGCTTTGAAGAAGGATCTGTCCCCGACGAAGTTAAAATACGCGACTTCGGGAGAAGTCGCCGGATACGGCCGGGAGGTAGTGGGTTATGGCGCCATCGGATTTCGAAAGTAGTGGCCGGATTTACTCGATGACGGGTTACGGCGAGGGGACCGGGTACCTCGAAGAGAGGAAGATAGAGGCAAACATCCGGACTCTCAACCATGAAAATACTTCTGTCAGGCTTCGAGGGCTCAGGGAAGATCAGGCTCTGACGCATAAAGCCGAAAATTACGTCAAGGAATCTTTTCCCCGGGGACGAATAGAAGTTAGAATTGACCTGGAGGAATGGGAGGGTCTAGCCCCCGACGAGCTGGATAGCGAGGCGATCCGCAGGAGTTTTTCCAGTCTTTCTCAGCTTGCTGAGGACCTGGGAATTCCGGAGGGGCCCGGTCTCGGTGACCTGATTGCCCTCGATTTGCTGGAAACGACCCCTCTTTATAAAGGGTCCTGGCCCGCCATCAAGGATGCTTTGAGTCAGGCGATTGAGGAAGCTCTGAAGGCCCAGGAGAAGGAAGGTAGATCGATAAAAGAAGATATACTGAACCACCTTGACGAAATATCCCAGCAATTGGAGAAGGCGGAAGAGGAGGTGCCAGAGGTCGTTAGGCAGTACAAGAGCGATCTGGAAGACAGGATAGATAAGTTGCTCGCCGAAGGTGTCCAGCCCGACGAAGAGAAGCTGGAACAGGAGGTTGCCTCTTTTGCCGACAGGGTAGACGTTACCGAGGAAATATCTCGGGCAAAGTCTCACATCGAAACGGCAAGGGAGACATTGCAGGAGGGAGGCTTGGTGGGGAAGAAGCTTGAATTCATCAGACAGGAACTTCAGCGAGAGTTAAATACCCTGGGAGCGAAGTCGAAGGACAGCGACATTCAGTCAAAAGTCATAGAGATGAAACTGGCTCTGGAGAAGTTCAAAGAGCAATCCCGCAATCTGGCCTGATTCCCGGAAAGAATTATCAC
>JAGXKX010000097.1 GCA_018335015.1 Candidatus Bipolaricaulota bacterium | reverse complement strand
TTGCTTATTTCCACGATGATTCTAATTGAGTTCAATAACCTTTGAATTTGTTAGTCCCCGCCCGCTCGTCTATTTATCCTCGATTTCACTACAGGGAAAAGCCTAGGGTCCTTCGCAATAGGCTTGCCTCAACCACCACAATTTTGCAAACGAAAGTTTCCAGCCCTTTGCGTCAGAGATTGTCATTGCTAACGGCTTGAGCGAAATAATTTACCTAGTATTGAAATTATAGAATAAATGGAAAAACTAACCAACTTGGCGGCAAATGGAGGGGTCAAACAAGATTGCCGAACTCTGCACTTTAGATGTCCGTTTATTGTAAAAGTTACCCACCTAAGACATGAGGCGTCCAAAAAGTATGCGCAATAAATCCAATCTACTTCAGAACGTCAACTATTCTAATGGTTAATTTACCTTTTGGTGTTTCGGTGTGGACTGTTTCACCTTGGTGGTGTCCCTGTATAGCTTTGCCAATTGGAGAATCGATTGAAATCTTATTATCTTCTATATTGGACTCCGAAGGGTTCACGATTGTGTATTTTTCCTTTTTATCGTTCATTTCTAAAATTACGGTTGCTCCAACAGCCACTCGATCTATTTCCTTGAAATTGACTTTTTTACCGGTTATGAAACTTTTTAGAACTTCTCTTCGCCATCTCGGTCTAAAGATTAATTTGTATATTGCGCTGGCGATGCTTAAGGGTTTTTCGGCTTTAGCCTTGGGAGTATCAGTTCCTTTCTCTGGGCGTAATAAGTTGTGCTTGGGGTACTCTTTGTGACATGATCTACAAACGGTTTTAAGGTTGCTTAATTCATGGGGATCTCCATTAACTATTCCTGTTCTAAATTTCCACTTTGGTTTCTTATGATGTACGTCCCTACTGTTAGTTGCTCCACAATCCTGACAAACGAAGTTATCCCTCTCCCTGGCTTTCTCCTTCTGCTTTTCTTCATATTTTTCATTATAAAGAAGTCGCAGCGTCCTTTCGCGATTGCCTTCATTCCGCTCTTTTTGTACTTGATCTCGCTGGTTAGTCAGCTTAGATTTGATTTTTTGGAGAAGCCTTTTAGATAGGGGTTTATCTTCATCGGAATAGTGTTTTTTCCAGTCATCCACGGTTATCCCCCCGTTACTGCTACCCTTTACCACTACCGTCGATTATCCGCTTTTACTCATTTAAACATCTTGGAAAAAAAGAACAGCTAAAGAAGTTAGTTCCGCTTTACTCATAGTCTCCTCAACCACTCGGATTATAGAATAAACGGAAAAACTAACCAAATTGGGGAAAATGGAGGGGTCAAAGAAGATTGCCGAACTCTGTACTTTTAGATTGCCGTTTTATGGAAAACTTACTTGCAGAAGACAAGCCTTTGAGGATAGAGACAAAGTCAAGCTGAGTAATTTAGAAAAGGCTGGGACTATAGATTGACCTAGCCTTGAAGTAAATATTAGTTGCTGTTTAGAAACTCCCGCTCCAGAATCATCGTATTCCGACCCTTTTACTCTATAAGCTAGTTACTATAACAGTCGAGTCATTCCAAATCTCTTAAAATCTGTAATCTAACTGGAAGACAGGCTATTGACTGACCTAATTTTAGCTTCAACACAATCTAATATTATAGGGCATTTGAAGGTTCGTTTGGTTCCTGTACCAGTGAGCAGTTATTGCTCTAGCATGTCTTTTAATTTCTCTAACGCTGTTTCGTATTCCTTTTCCATTTCCTTGCTGACCTTCAGTTTATCCATGATCTTGCCCAGAATCGAGTAGGGTAGTTCGTAGTCCATACTTAAATTAACCTTGGTTCCCTCCTCTGTGGGCTCCACGCTCACTTCCCCAAATGCAGTCATATCTCCACCGGTGGTGCGCCAGCTCTTCCTCTCGTTCTCGACATAATCCGTGTACTCAGTATCAAATTCAGTTTCCTGACCTGCGACTTCACTGATTACATGGGCGGTTGCCCCCTTCTCATGATGCTTCTCCGAAGTGTACTCCGCATTCTTAATAAAGTCCATCCATTCAGTGACCCTGTCCCAATGAACTACTGGCCATACCTCCTCAACTGGTGCCTCAATTTCGATTGACTTTTCGATCTTAGCCATAATATGACACCCCTATAATTTTCACCTTCAATGAAGTTTAGTACGTGCAAATTTCCTTGTCAATCTCCATTAATTTTACCTAATTCTGGCCTGATTTTCCCCAGTAATCCAAAGAGCTTTCCAAGATGTTTTTGGCAAAATAAAAATACTCAAAACGGACACGAAAAGTACAGAGGCGAAAAATTAGTCGGACGGAGCCCAAAAACTCGGAATCCTTAACACTGCGATTATAGAGTAAATGGAAAAACTAACCAAATTAGGATATGAGTTGGGGAATGCAAGTGGTACGAAAATCGTAAGCAAGGACCAATTAACCCCTCGGCCGGATATCGGGAAGCTATTCGAGATTAGAAATTTATAGTAGTTCGCAGAATGTTCCGCCCTGCAGGGAGAGGTAGCGGGATTCAAACGATTTCTTTATTCAAATCGGTTAGGAAGTCTTCCGCCCAGGTTGGAAGATCCTGTTCCCTAACTACTCTCCTCATTTGGTCCCATCTATCTTTCTTTTCTTTCTCCTCCATTTCCAGGGCGTTTTTTATTGCTTCCGCCACTTCCTCCTTATCGTAGGGGTTGACGGTAATTGCCCCTTCCAGTTGCCTGTTGGATCCGGTGAATTCGGAGAGTATAAGTGCTTTCGGCCTCTCATTTGCGGCCACGAACTCCTTGGCGACCAAGTTCATCCCGTCGATTCCGGGGGTAATTAGGGCCACGTCGGCCGCCCGGTATTCACCTATAAGCTCCTCTTGGGGAATTCCCTCCCAAAAGAGCTTGATCGGCACCCATTGGTGAGTCCCGTGTTTGCCGTTAAAGGCGGATATTTCCCTGTTTATATCGTCCTGTTCGATTTGGTATTCCTCGATCTCGGTCCGACTTTCCGGGGTCCGCTGAATCAAAGTTACTTTCTCCTGATAGTCGGGATACCTGAGGAGAAACTCCTCGAAACCCCTTATTCTTTCCGGAATGCATTTGGAATAATCCTGCCTATCTACCCCCAGGATGATCTCCTCGGCCCCGTATTCTTGCCTGAATTCCTCCTTCTTTTCGGTATCCGCCCCCGCAAAGAAGGGATAGTTCACGCCCAAGGGATGGGCTCCTACCTTGAGGGAGTACCGGTCGAGCTCGCAAATTCCTTGGTCCCTATCCACCCTGCCTCCCAACTTCTCCACGCATCTGAAAAAGTTCTCCACGTAGTCGGATACGTGCAGACCAAATAGGTCGGCGGACATGATGCTTTCCATAATTTCCCTATCATGGGGGATCTTCAAGAAGTTCTCCCACGGGGCCCAGGGGATATGCCAAAATAGACCTATCTTCGCTTCCGGAATTTTATCCCTAATTAGCCCGGGAAGTATGGCCAGGTGGTAATCGTGTATCCAGACGGTATCGCCCGGCCGGTATGCGTCCAGGACCGCCTGGGCGTATTTTTCGTTGGCCGGCAGGTATCCTTTCTTCCAGTAGCCTCTTTCCTTCTTTAGATCGGCCCTGGTGGGAAAGGTGTGACAGATCGGCCAGAGGATCTTGTTGGCGTAACCTCTATAAAAATTCTCATAAACCGAGCTTTCAAAGTCTATTCTCTTCAGGCCGTATTTTTCTTCCGGCTCCGTTTCCGGGAAATCGGGGACCATTACTTTACCGGCCGAATCCACCACCTGGAAGTCGGCCTCTCCCCTTCCGTAGGCTATCCATAATCCACCGGCCTTCCTCATCTGGGGGTTCATGGCGGTGGTCAGTCCTCCCCCTACCTCCAGGCACCGAACTTGATCCCCCTCTCCGAAGACGTGTTTGTAGGGTTCGGCGTTTGAGACGACTATCAATTTTCCTTCGTTCGAGTCGGGCATTGTACTCTCCTTGGTCGGAAAAGCTAACTAATATTAGGCTATAAGAAATAGGTGAAGTAAGCAATGGGGTCCGGAGGGAACACTTTAATGGCTCTGGGCAAAATAACTATCAACTCCCAAAAATCAATCTCCAGGGCTTAAATTGCGAGCAAGGCCCCTCCTGGCATGATGATCCAAAAATGTGATAGTTAAACACGATAGTCCAAACACAAAGCGGTTACGAGAAGCGAAATGTTTCAGCGTTCATTCAGCAAAATCTCACTTTGAAAACCTGTATTTTTCCTTCACTCGACAAAAATTTTAACAAACCATCACCTATGTTAAAGATATTTCCACGAGAATCTATCAAATTTCGGCCCACTGGGGTTATAGAATAAATGGAAAAACTAGCCAAACTGGGTAGATTTGAGGGTTTCTTGAATGGGAACCCAGGCGAGAGCGGTGGTAAAGTAGTACGAAAATCAATAAGCAAGGCTCCTTGTGTCACCTTGTCGAGAAGCCAGTTTTAAGCTTCAATCAACAAGCTTCAACCTGGCCACGATAGGAGAATGGTCGCTTGGAATATTCTCCATACCGACTTCCGTGGCGGGGTAGAAACACCTCTCCGGGATTAGAGCCTTGGAATCTACAAACAGGTGGTCGAGCCGTTTCTTCGTTCCTCCCGTAGTCACGTGACTGTAATGGGTTAGTTTCTGGTTTTTTGTGTCTTCGTATCCGTGCACGAACCGCAAGGCGTCTCTTAAGCGCCACCGGTTCAAGTTTTTGAGCAACTCAAGCTCCGTGCTCGCCCAGTCTCCTTTCAGGTGGGTGTTTTTTTCGTGCCCGTAAGGCACGGCCTGTCCGTCAGGGGTTTCAAAGTTTGGGGTGTTGAAGTCCCCGCCCAAAACGAGCGTCCTCTTTCGGCCCGATCTACTCGCCCTCCTTTCCAAACGGGTTGTGATCGTTTTTATGGCCATGACCTTTTCCTCGTCAGCGCCCGCCCCGGCGATGATCCCGGCGTTCCAGGCCTCCAGTCGTCCCCAGCCCGGCCAGCTTAACCGGGTCTGGATGATCTTTTCCGGAAAGTTGGTGTAGAAATTTGAGACCCCCGACTGGTCGTGAATACTTAGCGGAATCCTTTCTGCTTTCCAGCAGGAAGCGGTTACGTTGCCGCGGTCGTGGTTTAAGTCTTGGTGGGGCTGACAAGACAAATTACCCAGGCTCCTCGCCCAATCCAGTGTATCAACTATCCCTTCGGCGGGGTAACCCAGTTTAAGCTTCAGTCCTTCACAAACCTCGGGTCCTCTATCGTACGGTACTGCCTGGAGCAGAAGCAGATCAAAAGTTCCTTCCTTTTCCCCTTCCAATATCGCAAAACACTGCTTGATGAACTCGAAAATCTCCTCCAGTCGGGACTTGCCTATCCCCACTTCACCTTGGAGGTTCCACGACATAACGGTGATCGTCTTTTCGTTCACCGGGGCCACCTCCAGCGATCCCTATACTTAATTCGGTATAAATGTAGCTATTTTGCCAATTTCAAATAATCTAATTTTCCTTTCACAGTTGAATTGCCATTCTCAGTTTGTTGACCCTTTCTCGTTTTACCAAGCTTCCGTCGACTACGGGATATTTTCTTGGCGTTCCGATTATAGAATAAACGGAAAAACTAACCAAACTGGGGAAAATCGAGGGGCCAAAGGAGTTTGCTGAACTCTGTATTTTTGGATGTCCGGTTTCTGAAAAGTCGCAAGTCGATAAAATCCACTAAGGCTGAC
>JAGXKX010000096.1 GCA_018335015.1 Candidatus Bipolaricaulota bacterium | reverse complement strand
TTTTAGCCAATCTAGTGGGAGTGACGGCAGTTGCGGCCGAAGGAAAATCCGAAAAGGCGGAAATACCTCTTATCGATAAACGAGAATACGAAAACGTACATGAAGCTACGTTCGCCCTGGGCTGTTTCTGGGGCGTGGAGTCAAAATACGGAGCCGTACCGGGAGTTATAAGAACGAGGGTCGGCTACGCCGGAGGAGCCAAGGAGGATCCAACCTACCACGACCTGGGCGACCACACGGAATCGGTTCAGCTCGAGTTCAACCCGGAAGTAGTTTCTTACGAAGACCTGGTCGAAATTTTCTGGGAAAGTCACGATCCAAGCTCCAGAAGCTATAGCACTCAATACGCCAATATACTTTTCTATCATAATGACTACCAGCAAAAGGTCGCCGAAAGAACGAAACAGGAGTTCGAGGAAAAGAGGGATAAAAAAGTCCATACTCAGGTAAGACCGATAGAGGAATTCTACCCGGCCGAGCCCTACCATCAAAAATACCGACTGAAGCAGAGCAGTCAATTTATCGGGGTGCTTGGAGATATATATCCGGACAGTGAAGACCTCAGAGATTCTACGGCTGCCGCGAGGTTAAACGGCTTTCTGGCCGGTCACGGAACCCCGGATCAGGTAGAAAAGCTGGCAGGTAAGCTCGGTCTGTCTGAAGCTGCGAGGGGAAAACTCCTTAACAGGTTTGGATTAAAGGGAGGTTAAAGGACGACTTCAGCGCTAATTTCGGACGGTTATAATGATACCTGATATTACGGTTATACCGCCAACGGCCTGGAGCCAGCTGACGGGTTCTCCAAGCAGAATGAATGCTACGGTAAAGGCGACTATAGGAGTCATATTATTAAATACCGCCGCTCTAGTGGGGCCAATTGTCCTAACCGCCGTGAACCAGATGATGTAACCAACTACAACGGCAAATATTGCCGAGTAGACTATTACTCCCCAAGAGGTAAGCGACAGAGAAGCCCAGTTCTGAGCGACGACCTTCCGACCTGCGAATATCCACAATCCGCCCGTTCCGAATATCATTGTAATGGCCGTCAATCTCAGCGGTGAGTACCGTTCGAGCAGGTCCCGAGAAAGTACCGTGTATAACGATAACGCCAGAGCTGCCGATATAGTTAATAGGTCCCCCGTGGTCTTCGCACCGGCAAACGAGAGCTTGCCTTCGCCACCGACCGTCACCAGAAATACCCCGACGAAAGCCAGGATTATGCCGAGCCAGGCCCTTATCGTAACCTCATCCTTTTTTAATACGCCGGAAATCAGGGCCGTCCAGATAGGCGAAGTAGCAATTAGAAGAGAAGAATTCCCTGCAGTCGTAAGCGAGATCCCATTGATAAAAAAGATCTGGTAAATTGAGTGGCCCAGAATTCCCAGAGCTGCCATTTTTACTACGTCGGACGCCGGCATGGACTGCCAGCCCTCTTTTTTTGTTAGCACTATCAGAATCAAACCGGAAGCAATCGTTAGCCTCACCGCTGTGAAGGCCAGAGGGGGAACCTGGGAAATTACCCACTTTACGAAACTGAAATTAAAGCCCCAGATAACAACTACTAGTGCCAAAAGAGCGTAGACTATTGCCGGTTTTGTTTTAGAGGTAGACATTTTCACAGATAGTAATCAAACGTGGAGAGTAAATCAAAAACTCAGTTCTTTCACTAACGGCGGATTTATTCCTCTGGTCCGAACAACCGCTTTCTGCCTCTTACCTGGCTGCCGGATTTTGTCTACTGCCAAGCTTAAAACGTTAAATCAGTTGCCAGGTAAGAGGCAGAAAGCACACAGCAAAATGTAGTCAACCGGCATGCATTAAGTTTCGCTTTCGTACGATGATGGAAGATTTGAGTCAAAGTTTTTAACCGGCAAAGGCGCGCTAAAATTGCCCCATACTACGGGCGGGACAACCACTCACAACCAACACGGAATAAAATTCCCCCCGGGAACCCGAATTTCCAACCAGCTTAACTTCGTTGGCTTTTTGATTAGTCGGAGGGATTGACTATAATTCAAACTGTACAGTAGGAAAAAAGTTTTCAGTCTAACCTACGTTTTGCCTGAACGCGGAGGCGGTGCCTGAATGCACCGGGATCCTGTTTTAATCTTAGGTGAGACAAATGATCGAAAGAAGAGAGTTCGGCTCGACTGGCCACGACAGCACCGTGACAATATTCGGAGCAGCTTCCCTCTCCGAAGTAACCCAGGAAGAAGCCAATAATACCCTGGAGGACCTGCTCGAATACGGGGTGAACCATATAGATACCGCAGCCAGCTACGGTGACTCCGAGCTGCGCATTGGACCCTGGATGGAAGAATATCGGGACCAGTTCTTCCTTGCCACGAAGACAGGGAAGAGAACTTACGAAGGCGCGAAGGAAGGAATCCACAATTCTCTAGACCGATTGAGGGTCGATCAGGTAGATCTGCTCCAATTACACAACCTTATCCAGCCGGACGAGTGGGAAACCGTATTTAGTGAAAACGGTGCTTTGAAGGCAGCCATCGAAGCGAAGGAGGAGGGTCTGACCCGTTTTCTGGGGGTAACCGGCCATTCCTTGAGAGTCCCTAAAATGCACATGAAGAGTCTCCAGGAGTACGATTTTGATTCGGTACTGTTACCGTATAATTACTCTTTGATGCAAAACCAGGAATACGCTTCCGATTTTAAAGAACTTCTGGAAACCTGTCGCCAGAAGGGGGTAGCAGTTCAAACAATTAAGTCTCTGGCCAGAAGGCGTTGGCAAGAAGGGGAGCAGAATAGAGCAACCTGGTACAAGCCTCTCGAGGACCAAAAATACGTCGATCGAGCGGTTAGCTGGGTTCTTGGTAACTCTGACCTGTTTTTAAACACAGTTGGAGATATTGACCTCCTGCCCAAAGTTCTTGACGCCGCCAGCCGATACGAGGAGAGACCCTCCGACGGAGAAATGGAAGATATGAGAAAAGAGAAAAATATTAAGGCACTGTGGCCGGAGTGATTGGTTTTCATCTTTATTTTTAGTTGACACTAACCATCTTTACATTTCCCGGTCAAAATATTTAAAAAAGGAGGTATTATAATGGAAGTAAAAGAGGCAATCGAAAGACGCAGGTCCATAAGGGCGTACAAGGACGAGGAGGTGCCGCGAAGCCTCCTGGAAGATATAATGGAATCGGTTAGGATGGCCCCGTCGGCTAGCAACCGGCAGGACTGGAAGTTCATCATAATAGACGATGAGTCCACCAAGGACCAGATCTATGAGGCTGCGAACGAGCAATCGTTCGTCCGGGAAGCGCCCGTGGTAATAGCCGGAGTAGCAACGGAACCGGACGAAATGATGAGTTGTGAGGTCAGTGCGGGGACAGTGGACCTCTCAATCGCCCTCGACCACCTGACCCTGCGAGCAGCCGAGGAGGGGCTGGGAACCTGCTGGATTGGAGCGTTCGATCAGGAGAAGGCCAAGGAGATTCTTGAAATTCCGGAAGATCATAAAGTAATCTCACTGATGCCTCTGGGCTACCCGACGTACGATCTAACCCGGGAAGAAAAGAGGAGAAAAAAGCTCGAAGAAATAATCAGCTATAACAAGTTTTAGGAGACTTGATGTGGTTAAGGCTCAGTTCTTCAACCAACGGCGGATTTATTTCGTCAAGACTGAGTAACTGCTCTCCCCCCTTACCTTGCTGCCGGGATTTGGTCTACTGGTAGGGTTTTAAGGTTAAATCAGTTGCCAGGTAAGGGGGGAAAGCACACAGAAAAATGTAATCAACCAGCATAAATTAAGTTTCGCTTTGATACGATGGTGAAAGATTTGAGCGCGGGTAAATTTCGTCGATCTTAAAAAAGGAGTCTTAATTGAATATAGAAAAAATACGAGGACTTTTAGAGAATTTAAAACAGGGAAAGGTCAGCGTGGAAGACGCGATGCACCAGCTCGAGAACCTCCCGTTCAAAGATTTGGAGCACACAAAAATTGACAGTCATAGGTCACTTCGGCGAGGTGCTCCGGAAGCCGTTTACTGCGAAGACAAGACCGAGGACCAGGTTTTAGAGATTCTCGAGGAAATGGTTCCGGAAAGTAGCGTGCTGGCCACCCGCGTTAACTCAGAAGTTCTGGAAAAGATAAAAGATATATACCCCGAGGCACTGACCTATCCGGAGTCGAATCTTGCCTTTATCGGAGAATATCCTGACGACATAGAAGGAAAAGTCGCCGTGGTTACCGCTGGCACTTCCGACATCCCGGTCGCCCGAAAATCAGAAGTCACGGCCCGCTCCATGGGCGTTGATGTGGACACGATATTCGACGTCGGTGTCTCCGGTCTCCATAGGGTAATAAGCGTAAGGGACAGGATAGTTGAAGCGGACATGGCGATAGTCGTCGCGGGAATGGAAGGGGCACTACCCAGCGTGGTTGCGGGCCTTGTCGATACACCCGTAATAGCCGTACCGACAGCTGTCGGTTATGGAACGAACTTAAACGGAATTACTCCACTACTTGGCATGTTAAATTCCTGTGCTCCAGGGATAACGGTAGTCAATATCGGGGATGGATACGGAGCCGGCTATTTTGCGGCCGCGACCATTAACAAAATTAAAGGCACTTCCGACGCTACTTCGGATATTGACACGGAGGGGGACCAGTAGGAATGGCTACCAGTCGAGACAAAATCGTTTTGATCGAACCTTCTTCGGGTATAAGCGGAGACATGTTTCTCGCCAGCCTGCTGAACCTCGGACTCGACCGCGATTGGCTGGTGGATACCGTTCAAAAAGTTCTCCCCGGAAAATCGGAAATAGATATCCGAGAAGATACACGTGACGGGATAACGGGTACCAGGTTTAAGGTTCACGGTGGCGACGATTCTGCACGGAGAACCCTGGAGGATATCAGGGTCCTTATAGAAAATTCTTCCTTGCCGGATAGGGTAAAAAGGCGGGCAATCTCGATGTTTGAACTCCTCGCAGAGGTAGAGGCCGGGATTCACGGCATAGGGACGGAGGAAGTCCACTTCCACGAAGTGGGAGCCGTAGACTCGATTGCCGACATCGTAGGGGCAGCGGCTGCAGTCTGGAAAATTTGGCCCGACAGAGTGTACTCTACGCCCGTCAACCTGGGAAGCGGCAGTGTTGAGACGGCACACGGAAAGTTACCGGTACCCGCACCGGCAACAGCTGAAATTTTGCGGAGAAGCGAAGCTCCCACATATTCCTCCGACGTGGGAAAGGAGTTGACGACTCCAACCGGGGCACTCATACTGTCTACATTCGTCGACGAGTTTTTCCGACCGCCGATGAAGTTTCAGAGCATAGGTTACGGCCTCGGGTCACATCGGATCGAAGGGCAGGGGAACTTTATTCGCACCACGGTGGGTTTTGGCGAGACGGATATTGATGATCAGGATAGAGGGCACGAGCTCGTGCTCGAAACAAACATAGACGACATGAATCCCGAACTGTTCCCGGTAGTCGAAGAGAAACTATTCAGGGCAGGGGCCCAGGACGTCTTCAAAACCCCCGTTCAGATGAAAAAGAACCGGCCGGGAGTAAAACTGTCCGTTATCTGCGACCGGGGTAAAGAGGCAAAACTTGCCAAAATAATCTTCCAGGAAACGACCACTCTTGGGATTAGAACCCGTGAAGTCGATCGGTGGAAACTTGATAGGGAAATCAAAACCCTGGAAACGGAATTCGGTCCCGTTAAAATAAAAGTCGGCTACCTCGACGGCGAACCCGTCAACTACTCTCCCGAATTCGAGTCCTGTCAGCGTCTCGCCGAAGAAAACGATAC
>JAGXKX010000022.1 GCA_018335015.1 Candidatus Bipolaricaulota bacterium | reverse complement strand
GGCAGCACCCCGTTTCGTTGTCTTCGAAGTTCGTCTTTGGTAGTTCGGATGCTCATTGTATTTCTCCTTTTCGCGTAGTTTTAGCTAGATTATACGCTCAATTATCCTGTTTAACTATAATTATTGTCTCCCGGGGATAAATCAGCCATCAAGTCAGTATTCTGATTCTTGGTTTAGGATGGGTTTTGGGTTTTTTCTAGATAGGAGTCGGGTTTCCCGATAAACTTTTTTGATACCCCTCGAAAAAGGAGCAGCATGGTTCCTCTAATCGCTGGAGTTGCGGCATACATAATTGCAGGTATATTAAGCTTGTCGTTTTCCCGGCTGAAATTTTGGTTTAGCCTGATAGGCTGGTCAGGTGGTCTATCCGGTCTGGTGTCAGGAACACTCCTTTACGGTAATTCTGGTGCCATGGTGAGCAACCTGGGCAGATGGGGAGTCCTGGGTGTAGAGATAAAGCTTGACGAGACCACATTATTGTTTGTGGCTCTGGTCGTATTGTTGAACTTCTTTACCCTAACCTACTTGAGAGGCGAAAAGGACGGTACCTTCTACTGCCTTTACAACTTCTTCCTGGCCGCTTCCTACTCGGTGGCTTTCTCCAATGACCTTTTCAACCTGTACGTTACGATAGAACTCATGTCCCTGATCTCCATCCTGTTGATTGGCTACGAGAGAAAGCCGTATCAGATTTACGCCGGTATCAAATATCTGCTCATATCGTCCCTGGCCATGAGCCTCTACTTGATTGGATTGGGGTTTGTCTACAGCGCTGGGGGTTATCTAGGGATTCGTGAATTAATCGGAACGCTGGAAGGAACCAGGTCCCTTGGCCTGTCCGTTGGTTTCGGGTTAATGCTTACCGGCCTGGCGGTAAAGGGGGGAGTATTCCTGTTCAGCATGTGGCTTCCCGATGCTTACAGTTACAGTGGAACTGTGGTTTCCGTCCTTCTGGCCGGCGTCGGAACGAAAGCGGGGTTGATAGGAATACTTAGAATTACCTCGCTCGCCGGCTGGAGTGACCTGCTTCTCGGCCTGGGTGCTATGACCGGGATTATCGGCGGAACGTTTGCAGTAGCTGGCAGAAGGCCGAAAAGAATTCTCGCTTTTTCTTCAGTCTCCCAGGTTGGATACATCCTTTTGGGTATAGGAACTGGGACTCCCGCGGGCCTCATTGCTGCCTCGCTCCATATATTCTTTCACGGATTGTTTAAAGGTTTACTGTTCCTCTCGGTCGGCCACGCAGGTATTGGTAGTGAGGATATATATAGTGATAAGTTTGGGCCAGTTCCAGCTGTAAGCAAGGCCGGTATCCTGGTAGGTTCTCTGTCGATAATGGCTATACCTCCTTTTAGCGGTTACTTTAGCAAGTCGCTATTGCTGGAGGGGGCCGGTTACGGATGGGCCCGATGGGCGATCTTCGCTACTGGATTCGTTACGGTGATTTATTTTCTGAAGTTGATTAAAGTGCTCCTGTTCAGAGCACCAACCGGTAGGTCCGGAGTAAGAAAGTACTCACTGCTCGCCTTCGCCGTAACTGTCGCGCTTTCCACCGGTGGCGCCTGGTTTTTTGTTGGAAAGGGAAGAATAATGAGCCTGTTAAGCACCTATCATCTGACAGTTTCTTTACTCCTGGTTCTTCTTGGAGGGCTTGCCCTACCGGGCCTCTGGAGGTGGCTCGTTGAGTTGGAATCCCCTTCTTTTCCGTTTGCACTCGATAACGCCCTGGTTTCCATATTTACCGGGTTTTTATTCGTTGCGGCGCTTCTTTTTTTGATGTGATTTCCTCGTGGGCTTTGACGTTGCTGGAACGTTCGACTTTTTAATTGGAAATAAATTTTTGGTCTTCCGGAAGTCGATAGAAATTTAGTTTTAGAACTACATCTCCTATTGAGTACGGGATCGGACGTTAAATTGGGCCGAGTATAAAGAATACGGTTCGGCTCCACTCTGTTCTTTAGGGAACAATTTTGCCTCGACGTTACCACTCTTCCGTATATACCTGGTCGGATGTTGGATCATTTCTCCGTTCGAAAAATAATGAGTGGGTATCTATGTGAAGAAAAAAGAACCACACAAAATTGACACATATTCTACAAACCTTTCCCACATCCGGGGTATATAATGACTCGGTAAAAAAGAAACTGCGATCCACTGGAGGTGGATGAAATGAAATTATTGAAGAACGAAAATTCAATATTACTGACTCTAATTTTAACGTTAGTTGGTGGACTTATGCTGACCGGAGTTCCCACAGTTTTTGCCAGTACCGGGGAGGAGCCTTACGGAGCCGAGAACGTTACGGTGGAGGAAACTTATACTCTCGGAGAAATGTTGAATTACGCAATCCAGGACGAGTACAGAGCAAGAGAAAAGTACAAATTAATTATCGATGAGATAGACGGAAGCAGGCCCTTTACCAATATAGTAGAAGCGGAAGAAACACACATAGAGTTGCTGAAACCGCTTTTTGAGACCCACGGAATAGATCTACCCGAGGACGATGCGGCCTCGTACACACTTCTTCCGGAAAGCATCGACGAGGCACTAAAAGTAGGAATTCAGGCAGAAATCGCCAATATTGCGATGTACGAGAAGTTCTTGAGTCAGAACCTTCCCGGTGACGTGGAAGCGGTATTTCAAAGGTTGAAAAATGCGTCTCAGAATCACCTTCGGGCGTTCCAGAATGCTTCCTCGTTTGGAGCCGGTGCAGGTAATCGTTCCGGAAATTCCGGGAACAGGAGAGCAAGAGGTTCGGAAAACAGACGGGTTGAAACCGGGGGAAAAGGCCCGTGTGATGGAGAAGGTCCCCACCGCGGTGGAAGGGGAGGATAGCAGTCATTCTGACCAGACCGATAAATCCGTCTTTGTGGAAATAACTGGGTAGGATATTGCAGGCCTTTATGAAAAACCGGGTGGCGAGATCCCCCCGGCTTTTCTTTTACGGGTTAGGTAGTTTAAGTTGTCGGGGGTACATCGATTTTATAAAGTTTTATGTGAGGTTGCTATGCACGGGGAAGGCCATAAATGGTAAATCTCGTGATCAACAATGAATTTGGGTCGTCTGAATAAAGCATTACTCATTGAAAGTTTGTCGATAAATCGCAACGATCAACGGGAAATTTTCGACAGGTAGAAGAAAATGAAAACAATACTGGTAATTGAAGACGAGGGCAGGATAGTGAGGTTAATAAGGGATTACCTGAGTGAAGAAGGGTACCGGATAATTGATGCCAGAGACGGAGAAGAGGGTTTAACGGCATTCGAACGTCAGAACCCCGATTTGATAATTCTGGATCTGATGTTGCCGAAGAAGGACGGGCTGGACGTGGCGAGGGAAGTCAGAAAGAACTCAGAGGTTCCAATAATAATGCTGACGGCAAAGACGGAGGAAGTAGACAGGGTTACGGGACTCGAGCTCGGGGCCGACGATTACATGACCAAACCGTTCAGTCTCAGAGAACTGGCCGCGAGGATCAAAGCCGTTCTGAGAAGAACGGGAGGCGACCTCGGTAAACGGGGTGTAATAAGACGGGGAGAGCTTTTAATCGATACGGAGACTCATCAGGTCAAGCTGGATGGTGAAGAGGTCGACCTGACGCCGACAGAGTTCGATCTCCTGGCCGCCATGGCCCGCAACCCTGGACGGGCGTTTACTCGGAAAAGTTTGCTGGAAGAGATCGGTCACTACCCGGGAGAATCCGTAAAAAGGAAGATCGATACTCACGTTAAGAACTTGAGAAAAAAGCTTGGCAGCGGCGACGAACCCGAACGGTTTATTGAAACGGTCCACGGGGTGGGCTACAGGTTTCGCAAATTCGAACAGGATCCGGAATGAGTAAATTTTTCCGATCGTTTCAGTTTAAGTTAATTGCTTCCTTCTTCCTGATAGTTCTGATAATTCTGGGTTCGCTCTATTTTGTAGTGAATCGAACCACCCACGACGAGTTCAGGGCTTACGTGATCCGGGGACGTAGCAACCAGTTGAGGGGACTCAGAGAAGAACTGCTTGGCTACTATCAAAGTAATGGTACCTGGCAGGGGGTAGAGTCCGTCTTCCGGGAGGGGATTTCTTCGGGGATCAGGGGTGACGGCCGCGGGATGGGGACGGGTGGAAACATGGCTGGCGGAGAACAAAGATTAGCTCTGGTTGGCCCCGACGGAAATGTAATTGTATCTTACGAGGAGAGCTTGGTTGGAAGAAAAATACCTTCGGACCTGGTTGATCAGGGTGTTCCCCTTAAAATGGACAATCAGAGGATTGGAACTCTGCTCGCGGGGCCACTTCTTACGGGAGAGCTGGAGGGATCGGAGCAGAAGTTTCTTGCCTCAGTTAACAAAACGATAATTTACGCTGGTGTGGTGGGACTTACGGTTGCCCTGTTGCTTGGTTGGTTTCTGTTCAGGCAAATTACTAAGCCATTGAACAAGTTGACCAGAGCAACCGAAAAGATATCCTCCGGTGATTTAGACTACAGGGTCTCCATCGATTCGGACGACGAGCTAGGTGAGCTTGGGGAGTCATTCAACGTAATGGCCCGGAACCTCCAGGAGTCGGAGGAAATCAGACGGAGAATGATCGGTGACATTGCCCACGAACTGCGGACCCCTCTCACGGTCCTGAGTGGTGAGGTTGAAGCGATAAGAGGGGGAGTTTACGAGCCTACGGACGAGAAATTAAGAGAAATTCAGGAAGACCTGAACCTTCTCAATAGGTTGATCGAGGATCTGCGGGAGCTTACGCTTGCCGAAGCTGGGGAGTTGGAACTTAACAGGGGACCGACCAGCCTGGATCGGCTAGTTCAAAGAGTTAGGGGCAAACTGGAAGGGATGGCGGATCGAGAGGGAGTCAGACTCGAAACTGATCTCCCTGAAACCGTTCCGCAGCTCGCTCTGGATTCCGACAGAATTTCCCAGGTATTGACTAACCTCCTCAGGAATGCGATTCGGCATACGGAAGAAGGCGGCAGGGTGCAGGTACGCGTGACGGAAACAACCTCCGAATTATTGGTGGAAGTGGCCGATACCGGAGAAGGTATATCCCAGGACCAGATCGATCACGTTTTTGACCGATTTTACCGTGGTGATAGTTCCCGATCTTCGGAGGGCGGCTCGGGCCTGGGACTCTCAATAGCCAAGGAGCTCGTCGAGGCACATGGCGGAGAAATCCAAATTGATTCCGATTCAGGTGAGGGGACTACCGTGAGCTTCTCTCTGCCAAAGTCAATTTTTCCCTAGTAGATCCGGACTTGTATAAGTTTGTATAAGAGCTTGTACTGTGGAAATATGCGTCCTTCAAAAACGCGTGACCCGGTACTCCGGGTGGGGATATTTCACCCGTCTTTTACTATTTGGACTAAGTGGGGGTTGGCAAAGCTTAACTCAGGTGATTTTTTGACATCTGACGGTTTTCACCTGCCACTACCAGCACCGCCGACCTCGAAGTTCTCTTCTATCACCTTTCGGACGTGCTTCGGTTCGACGTTCGGTGGTAACAATTTTGCTATCATCCACGTGGCTATGCTGAAGGCGTTGTCGGGTTTCAGAAAGACGCTTACCTGTCTCTCCCGGATTACATCGTCTCCTCCTTCTTCGCCGACCTGTCTTCCCAGGCTTCCGTCCTTGTTAACCTTAAAAGTCTGGGCCTTAGGCCGTTCGGAACGATCGGTGACAAAGTCCATATGCATATCCCCGCGCGAAGTCATTCCTCCATAGACTCCGTTGGCGTAAACCGTCTGATGGTCATCTGCCGTCTTGAATTTTATATCTACTTCCTCCGAACGTTCCATATCCCGGGGATCGAAACCCGCGTTTTTGTCTGGAGTCATTTTCTAAACCTCCTCGTGATCGTTTATCTCTGCTATCGTCTTGAACCCTTTCGCCCCTTTTTCATGCCAGCCTTTAGTGGTATAGATTTTTTCGGTGAACCTTTCTGAAACGTGAGTCGCGACTACTTCCCCGACAAAGAGCGTATGATCACCGGTTTCAATAGAGTCGCTTTTTTTACATTCGAAGCAGGCCACGGAGTCCTCTATCAACGGCGAGTTTACTTCATCGGCCGGAATCGTTTCCAGGTCAGTCTCTTCGAACTTGTCGACGTTTTTACCTGAATTGCGGCCGCAGTAGCTGACGGCCTCCTTCTGTTCTTTATTGGGAAAAGAAAGAACGAAATCATCGGCTGCCCCCATCAATTTATGGGTATACCTATCGGAGGCGACGCTGACGGCCATCATTATTGGCTCCGCCGAGGAGAAAGTACACCAGCTGGCAGGCATCGCGTTTGGTCTACCATCTTTATCCGCCGTTACCACCTGAAATATCCGGCTGGGATGTTTACGCCCGGTTGCAGTACGCGGTTCTACCTGTTTCATATTTACCTCCTGTAAAAATCCTCTCGAGTGTGTGTAAACGAAACCCCGATCCGGGCCAAATTAATAAATCGATTCGCTCCAGGATATTTCAGTTACTCCCGACCTCTACCCGGAAATCCCTGTTCATTAACCGTACCCTAGAAATTCATCGATTACCCTCTCGTACCCTTCAGTAGCCAGTTGTAGTTCTTCGATGGAAATCCGTTCGTTAGGTTGGTGGGCCTGCGTTTCGTCTCCAGGTCCAAATCCTAAGGTGGGGATTTTTGCCTTCCCTGCCGTGTATATTCCGTCAGTGCTGAAATCCCAGGTTCTCACTTCAACGTCGGGTAGGAAGTTAGTTGCTTTTCGTACTTTACTCAGGATTTCTTCGTCACGGGAGTACCAGGCCGGGAAGAAATACTGGTAGGTGAGGTCTTTTCCCGTATAGCACTGCAAAGTCTTTTCAGGAATCTCCGCTTTTCCCGTCACGTCAGTTAGCTCGTCAACAGCCTCCTGGACGTACCGGATCAGACCTTTTTTGGTTGTTTGCCGGCCTATCCTAAAGTCTAACCGGGCGGTGGCTTCGTCGGGAACGACGGGTCCGCCGCCGGGCTTACAGAAAATATTCACCAGCGCCATCGTTTCATCCCCTAATTCCGGATCGGTGGCGAGTTCTTTATCGCGAATCGAATTTATCGAGTCGATCAGGTCCAGTGCGGCATTCTTTCCCAGTTGAGGCATGCTCGCGTGGGCTGTCTTTCCTGCTACTTCCAGATCCACGACCCCTCTTCCCCGGTGTCCGATGCATACGTCCAGACCGGACGGCTCGCCGAGAACCACCATGTCGGGCTGCCCTTCCCGGTCGATTAGTCCTTCGATCGCCGCTCCCTCCATTGTTTCTTCGTGGACGACGCACGCCACCGCTAAGCTTCCCCTATATTTTTTGATCGAGTCTCCGGCTCGGGCTGCTCCGAATATCATTGAGCTTAACGGGCCCTTCATGTCAACCGACCCGCGCCCGTAAACTTTACCGTCCCGAATCTCGCCGGAAAACGGGTCGAGTTCCCAGTTGCTTTCATTTCCCGCCCCGACGGTATCCATGTGAGCTTCGAACATTAACTGCGGAGTTCCGTCTCCGATAACACCGATAACGTTGCCCAGCTGGTCGGTTTTTACGAGGTCATAATTCTGTTGGTTCATCTTTCCTTTAATTAACTTTCCGACACTTTTTTCTTCTCCCGATAGGCTGCGGGTTTGTATTAATTTCTGCAGGAATTCGATCTGGTCTTCCATGATGCCTCCGTAATTTGTCTGTGTGGGGATCCCAGCCATTATAGGCAAGGACCCTGGAGATTGCTAGTCGGCCAGCCCGGGAGTGAGTTTTAGGGCAAAATATGCCGAGGGGTATCTTAGGAGAGGTAAGGTTTGTTTGGGACGGTCGGTAAAAAGTCCCCGGGCTTTGATTCCCTGGCCCGGGGTTCAGCATTCCTGGCTTAGATTAAAGTAAGGTTGCTTCCAGCGTAATTTCAGTTCCGGCTAGAGCCTTGGAAACGGGACAGTTTTCTTTTGCTGCTTTTGCTAACTTCTCAAATGACTCGTCGTCGATATCGGGCACTGACCCCTCGGTCGATAGTGCTATTCCGGTTATCGTGAAATCACCCTCGACCTCGTCCAGATTTACGTTTGCTGCCGTGGATATCTCCCGGGGAGAATAACCCTCCTCTTCGAGGATGTTTGCCAGAGCCATAGAGAAACATCCCGCATGGGCAGCGCCTATGAGTTCTTCTGGGTTAGTTCCAGCTCCTTCCTCGAATCTCGATCGGAAGGAATAACTACTCTCGAACAGACCGCTTCCCAGTGATACCGTACCGTTACCGTCTTTCAATTTTCCCCGCCAGACCGCTTCGGCCTTTCGCTCTTTCATATTAACCTCCAGGTTAAATTTACTATGTTACGGCTTTCTTTCCACTGGACATGGGGTTGCCGGCTTCCTCCCAGTCTTTCTTTCCACCTTCGTAGTCGTAGACGTTTTCAAATCCGAACTGGTCCAGCTTTTCTGCTGCTTTGGGGCTTGCCCCGCACTCGCTATCTGCACAGTATACCACAATCTCCTGGTCCGGGTCGAACCTTCCTTTTATCTCCTTCCCTATTTCGGAGAGTGGGACGTTTAACGCTCCCTCTATATGTTTTCTTTCGTATTCCTCCTGGTCCAGAACTTCGATTAATTTAATATCGTCATTGGCAAGCTTTTCTTCGAGTTCATTTCTATCTATAGTCTCGTACATTTTGGTCACCTCCAATCTAATACCCCCATAGGGGGTGGGTACAGTTAAACTTTAGTGAAGGCCATTATGCTTATCAAGGTAGCAAAGATTGAGTGAGGAAGTAGATTACAGGATATAGTTTTATCCCACCCCTGGTGGGTTTGTTTAGATAAAACCGTCGCCAGGTAATATAGACTTGCTTTCAGCCGCCGGAATCTACCATACTCTTCTCGCTTGCCGCGCATCGATTGGGCCCCAGTTCTAACTCGATTTCTTCTTCTTCGGAGCCCCTTTCCTCTCTTCCAAGGTTGATTCCTATTACCCGTTCGTAGTTTGGGGGCTTGTCAGGTACGTTGTCGAACATGTACTCGACGAATTCGTCTTTTTGCATCTGAAGTGCTCTGTTGTTTTGCCTCAGATATCCGATCGTGGAAAAGATCGGAGTTCCGGGTGTAACACCGCCCGACTCGCCGGAATCGGATACGCTGAAATGACCGGGAAGTATCTTAATCCGATCGGGAAGTGAGAGGACTTTTTCAAGTAGAGACCGGTACTGTAAAACGGCCCCTCTTTCGGCGTCCTCTTCGAATTCCAGCTCGGTTCGACCTATGGAGTCGACGAAGAGGGAATCGCCGCTAATCAACGCCTCGGATTCGACTAACCAGCTGGTCATCTCCGTCGTGTGACCCGGCGTGTGGACAGCCTTAATTTGTAAATCACCAACGTTGATTACCTGATTGCTTTTTACGGGTACGTAGTCGAACCCGGGGTCTCTTTTTTCCAGGTCGCTACCAAGGTAGTAATTGATCCCAAGCTTGTTGGCCAGTGCCCTGCCGCCGGAAATGTGGTCGGCGTGGACGTGGGTATCAAAGACGTGGGTTATCTTAAATCCTTTTTCGGTTGCTGAGTCGATGAATTCCTTCGTGTAGCGGGAAGGGTCCACTAAGGCGGCCTTCCCCGATTGCCGCGATCCAACCACGTAGCCGAGACACCCTTTCGCCCTCCTTTGAAGCTGGATTATTATCAAGTCGTCATTTTCCGTGGCGATGGGAAGTCGATCGTAGACTCGGCTCCAGGCCCTTAAACCTCCCTCAATAGTCTTAACGTCGGAAAAACCTTTATCTTCGAGTTTCTCCCCGAGAGAGGCGGAGGTAATACCCTGGGCACACACAGTTATTACCTGATCTTCGGGATTAATTTCCTCCGAAGCCTGTAACTTGTTCACCTCATCAACACTTAGCCTTTTTCCTTCCGAGTACGGAAAGTTGATTGCTCCATCGATATGCCATTCTTCGAAGTCCTTCTCCATCCTCGTATCTATTAGATATAAATCCTCGTCCAGGTCGAGTTTATCTCTGAATTCCTCCGGGCTAATGAAATCGACCATTTCTATAACCTCCGTGTTATTCTGCTTTCTTATACTATAGTAGAACCACTGAGAAGATAAATCAAAATGCTTGCAACGGTTATGGTCAGCTCTTTAACCGCTGTTCGGAAACGAGATGTGGTCGTAAGAAATAACTGGATTTTTAAATTTCAACCCCCGAACCTTATATGGTGCCGGGATTTTGACTACTTCTACGATTTGAATGTTCAATCGGTTGTCGGTTAGAGGGCGAGGAGCAGGTGGAGACTGTATAACGATGTACGACGATAGCAGAAAAATTGTGTTATGGAGAAAAACTTATATTTTCGGGTTCTCCTTCTGAATAGTCGCAGTTCAGATTTTAAATCTGAAGAGTTAGTCCCTTGCAAGTGATTTGCTAAGCTATGAAGCCCTTAATGACTGAACCAGGGAGTTAATTCGTCGTTATTTGTTGTGGTCCTCACACCGATCGACCGTTGAATTCGGGTTTGCTGATTGAGTATAATAAGGCGCTCGTGGTTTTGATCTTAAAAAAATAGTTACCTAAAAGCGAAAACGAGTTTAAGTTTCGTAACTTGAGAACGAAGATGTAATTGTAGTTTAAACAGTTAATTGTCCCCATCGTCTAGCGGCCTAGGATACTGGGTTTTCATCCCAGCGGCAGGGGTTCGAATCCCCTTGGGGACGTAAAGATATGCTTGACAAGCCGGTTAAATATCAGGGATTATTTGAAAAATTACTTGAGCTGAGCCAAAAGTTCGATTAAAATGGGCGAGTAGCTCAGCGGGAGAGCACCTGGCTTACATCCAGGAGGTCATAGGTTCGAGTCCTATCTCGCCCACCAGACAGCTAGGGGACGTGGTCCAGCCTGGCCCAAGACGCTTGATTGTCACTCAAGAGATCGCCGGTTCAAATCCGGTCGTCCCCGCCAGTTTTTCCTTCCAAGGCGCGTGCCGAGGTAGCTCAGGCGGTAGAGCACCGCCCTGAAAAGGCGGGTGTCCCCAGTTCGACTCTGGGCCTCGGCACCAGATTTTCTTTAATCGTGTATTATACTGCCCCGAAATCCTTCTTAAACCGCTTTCGTACCGGTTAGCCTTCTGTGAAGCAGGAGAAGAGTGATTATCGATCCAACCATGAAGAGCGCCATCGATCTCATAGAGACTGTTATTCCGAAGTTGTCGGCAATTACCCCCATTATGACCGGGACAATTGATATTCCGAGAGGATCGAAAGTCATGACCAGGCCATTTATAGGACCGCTATGGCGCGGATAGGACTTCGTCGCCAGGGCGAAAAGGTTAGGGAATATCGACGAAATGAAAAACCCTATACCGATTATTACGAAGATCTGGCCGTACCCGGATGTAAAAAAGAAAGCCACGACTATAAGTATAGTTACGACCGTCGAAGCAGTGAGAAGAAGTGAAGTAAGGGAGAACTTATTCGCCAGGTAACTGTTCAAAAGTCTTCCCGGGACGTAAGCCCCGATGAAGCCGGTGAGGGCAAAATTCGCGACGCTGTGGGGAAGTGACTGGGATAGGTAATAGGGGAGCCAGGTGAAGAACCCTCCTTCCACGCCCACGTTAAGGAACAGTATTATACCTACGTAAACGATCACGGGGTTCTTTATTATTTCGAGGAACTGGGAACCAGTAAGTGGTTTCTCCTCGATATCGGCCGGGAAGTCAGCGGATTTGAACATGAAAATAAATACGGGTATGAAGGAAAAGCCGAGAACGTAGTACCCCGTTCTCCAGCTCGAAAACTGGAGTACGAGGGTCGCGACCAGCGGTCCACAGGCAGCCCCAAAAGCCCATACGGCCTCGTGGATATTAAATATCTTTCCCCTGTCGTCCGGGTATAGGTGGCTGAGAATTGGGCGCGTCAATCCGCCCGGCAACCCTCCTGCCATTCCTCTTAAAACGATCGCTGCGAGAAGCAGAGAATAAAACGGCGCGAGACCTATAAGGAAGGTGGTTATAGCTGTCAGAAGGGCGCCCGCCTGGATATACTTTCGGATGTCGACCCTTCCCGCTAACATTCCCATCGTCAGAGCTACAACTGTGAACCCCAGTGTCCCTGCGGGCGACACCAGCCCGAGCAGGGATTCGGAAACCCCGAATTCCGCCTGGAAATTGGGCAACATCGCGCCGCGCATCTGCATGACGACTGCCCCAAGTCCCAGGTACAGTAGGGCGGAAATAGTCCATTTCTTCTTATTGTCCAGCAGGTTCGATTTATCTCTCATATTTAAACCATAAATGGTACTTCGGGTGCTGAAGTGATAAAACTCCATCGTATAAGCGAAACTTAATTTATCAATATTGACTTCTTTTTTACTACAGGCTCTAACCCCTTACCTGGCTGCCGGATTACCTCTCCCCCTAAGTTTTACAGGTTAAATTAGTTGCCAGAGGGGGGAGAGCAGTTATTCGGATCAGAAAGCTAAATCCGTCGTCCGGGAAAGATCTGAGTAAAAATATAAGGACCCGGAGGGTCAAATTCTAGTTATCCGATCACCGTCGAGATGAGAAAGTCTAAAACTCGTATTCAGAAGCCAGGGTAATTTCCGGTGGGGAGGAGGGGCCGGACACAATTTCTGTCGCTACGGATAAATATTCCTCCGGGTACCATGTTAGCTCTCCGGCCCTTTGGCCCAGATTGAAGGGATTACCCGTGGCCTCAGGGTTAATTTCTATCTCAAATTCGAGGTCCAGGTCCTCGCGATCCTTTTCAAGTGTTATTTCGGATTCCCCCGCCCCGAAATCGTTCGAAAGCTCCAGGTCCCACCCGGCAACTTCCAGGTCGTCTAAACTTACCTCGACCAGTTCCAGCTTGTTAACCCGTGTTTCGTCCCTCAGGTACAAAATTGTTTCCAGCGACAAGTGGCCGAATTCGAGTTCGAACTCCGTGTCGAATTCGACGAAGTTATCGGAAAGCTTCCAGCTTACCGAACCATCAAGGGTTAACCCGGTCTCGAGAAAGAAGGAATCCGTCCCTTCGAAGTCGAGTTCCATTTCTTCCAGTTCTTTCTTCTCGAACTCGAGTTCTAGATCCAGGGATAAGTTCTGCCGGTCCAGCCCTGATAAGTCTACTTTCGTTTCCGCTGGAACAGGGCTAAGCTGCCCTTGGGTTTCGGAGAACTCTCCCTCTACCTCGATCGAGAGGTCCTCGGCCAATTCCCGATCAAGCGTAAGCACCACTTCCGAGTTGTCAGTTTCTCCTTGCTCGTTGAAATCCGATTCGTAGTCCAGGGTCAGATCCGTCTCCGAGTCGAGCTGAATATTCCCGGTTAACTCGTAGGATTCCAGGTTGGACTCCTTGGGACCAAAGGTCAGTCCGCACTCTGTCTCTATTGGATCTTTCCCGGCGGCGAGCACTAGTTCTACTTCGGAGAGGCCTTCCAGTCCGAACTCCGACGAAGTTTCGAACTCGAACATCACGGTTTCGTAGGTAAGTGTAGCTTCAGAGTCGTGGTCTGAAATCATCCTCTGTCCGGTCGGTTCGAGGGAGACTTCGTTTTCCAGTTCTATGCCCAGGGACTGGTCTCCAGCACGGGAGATGTTACAGGGAAGAGAGGCTATTAGAAGCGAAGTTGCTATTAAAACGAGCAGTACTGAATAGTTCTGCAACGTTGTCGTATGTGACATCTCTAGACCTCCATAGTTTGCGGTATCTTGGTGCAGTAATGTGAAGGGTAATTAAATAAAATGCCTCCTGATGGTCGGGTAATCTTTTATACCCGGTCTCTTATCAGGAGGCTGGTAAACCTTGCATTAGGTCAGTCCAGCTTGAAATGATGGTTGATTTCGAGATCGAGCTTAGGAACTATCATCCTCCTCTGTGTTTTTATCAGTAAGAAGTCTTTCAGACAGCTGGGCCAATTTTAAGAAGGCAATTAGTGCCCCGATACCAACTAATAGCCCACCAATTCCGAATAAAAGTTCTCCCAGCGAAAAATCCATTTCTTATCGCCTTCTTTTTTGTGAACTTTGGTCCAAATATGCCCTTACCTACTTTCGGAAATATCCCCCTAGTTTTATCAATCTGACAAAGATTGCGGTAATTCCAATGGAAAAAGCCAAAAAACTTAACGCCTGGAGTAATTGAGTTGAAGAAGCCAATTGGGCACCTCCGGGGGGCTTTCTTTATTTACGTAACTTTTCTACATTTTTTCCAGGTATCCACCCAGCCGAATCAAAAGGATTGCAATTCCGACCGAGACCAACAGGTAACCTACCGATTCTAAGATTTCTACCATTGACCTCACCTCCTTGGAAAAGACTTCACCATCAAAATATCATCGGGGAGCGAATAAAGCAATCCCGTTCGTTTCTCTTTTAACCGAAGTTCGTTACCTTGTAGGTTGCTGAAAGTATTAGTTAATCGACGATTGCGGCAGAAGAGTTCTTTAGTGACTTCTGGCCCGATCCTCTCAAAAGCCCCTGCTGTCTCCGCATCGTCTCTGGTTGTTGACGGGTGAGTTAGAGGACCAAGTACTTATCTCCATTCAGTCTCGCATCTCGAATCCGGGTATTCTCAGGTACTTTTCCAGTTTGTTTACGGATTTGGAGAATATGTACACTAAAATCAGGTAGATTATGCCTACGACGATGAAGGTGTCGGTGAACCTGAAGTACCGCCCGGCCAGGATTTTCCCCACGGAAGTAAGTTCCTGAGCCCCTATCATGAACGCTACCGACGTGTATTTTAGGGTGTAGATTACGTCGTTAGACCAGGAGGGAATTACTCGCCTGAAAGCCTGGGGTAGTATGATAGTGCGAAGCGACTCCAGAAAACTCATTCCGACGGATCTGGCTGCCTGAAGCTGACCTTTTTTAATCGACTGGATGGCCCCACGGAGGTACTCTGCCTGATAAGCTCCACTGTTCAAGCCGAACCCCACGATCGCCGCTATAAGAGAGGACATGTTCATTCCGACCTCGGGTAACCCGTAGTAGATGATGAATAGCTGGACCAGAAGAGGGGTGCCCCGGAATAGTTCGATGTAGAAAGAACAAAAGGCCCGCAGTGGTCTGGGTCCGTACATTTTACCCAGAGCTACCAGGACGGCAATCACGGCCGCGAGCCCCATGGAGGTAGCGGTCATGATCATAGTAATCTTTACGCCGACCGCGAGAGACGGGAGAATATCCCAGACATAGTTGAGAAAGTTCATCTTTTACTCACGCCGTGTTTCTTGTTGGGTCTGTTTCCTGTCTTCATTGGTTTATCTCTCGAGTTCGAACCCAGGTACCATGTACTTGCTCTCCAGGTAAGCGAAGAACCTCGTCCCAGCTCGCGTTATAACCCAGTATATAATTGCTATCGTAATGTAGATCGTCAGGGGGTTGTATTCCCTGGCGATTATGTAGTTACCCTGCTGGAGGATTTCCACAACTCCAATTGAGAAGGCGAGGGAAGTATCCTTGATTGTGATGGCGTACTCGTTTGCGCTCGCCGGGAGGGAGAACCGAAGCATCTGGGGTAATATTACTTCGAAGAGCGCTCTCGGCAGCCCCAGCCCAAGTGACCTTGCCGCTTCCAGCTGTCCCGTCCCTATGGATTGAATTGCTCCCCGGAAGTAGTGGGTTTGATACCCGGCATGCCGAAGCCCTAGAGCAAGCATTGCGGCCCAGAAAGGAGATATATTTACCCCGATTTTAGATGGCCCGTAGTAGAATATAAAGAGCAGGATTATCGCCGGGAGACTCCGAGTGATCCAGGAGAACCCGGAAAAAGCCGAGCTGAGATATTTTGGTCCGTAGACTATTCCCAGCGCGATAATTATTGCCAGCACGAAGCCAAAGGCGAAGAAGGAAAAACCCAGCTCCAGGGTTACTTCAAGGCCTTTGAGTAAGGCCTCACTGTTGTTCCAGAGTATCGTAAGCTGGTCGATGATCGGTCCCACGGTTTTCTCTCCCGTTAGAAAAAAAGGGACAAGCGGGGACTGCCAGGCTTGTCCCTTTTTGACTTATTATTTTTAATTTAGTCCAGATACTTGTTTACTATTTCGTCGAATTTACCGGACTCCCTGATCTTTTTCAACCCTTCGTTTAGGGTCTGTAATAACTCTTTGTTACCTTCTTGAACGGCGTAACCGTAAGCTTCTCCCGTCCGAAAGAAACCGAGAATTTTAACCGCCTTACCTTTCTTCACGACTCTTTCCGCCGTCGTTTTGTCCTGGACGGTGGCGTCTACTTTTCCGGAGATCAGTGCCTGAGTGGCCTGAGGGTAAGTTTCGAAGAGTTTTTGTTCGAGATCGTAACCTTCCTCGATCAAGTTCTTCCGGACCCATTCCGCGCCGGTGGTGTTGCTCTGGTTACTTATCGTCGCCCCGTGTGTCAGTGCCTCGAACATGTGGAGGTCGGAATCTTCTCGAGCCAGTACGGCCATCTCAGTAAACCAGTAGGGGTCGGTGAAGTCCACCTTCTTCTCCCGCTCTTCGGTGATCGACATTCCTCCCCCTGTCATGTCGGCCTTGCCCATGTTTACCATGGGTATGAGGGAACTCCATGAGGAGACCGTGAATTTCACGTTAAAGTCCTGGACTTTCGCTATCTCCCGGATTATGTCAATGTCTATTCCAACAAGTTCGCCTTCATCGTTATAGTAGTCCCAGGGGGCCCAGGCCGCTTCGGTGGCAAACGTGTAAGTCGGCTTATCCGCTCCGAAAGCCAACAAACCGGAGGTTAAGACTATACCCAGAATCAGAATTAGAGAAACTGCGCTAAATGTTCTGTTTTGCATTGGTTATTTACACTCCTCGTGTTGTATTTGATATTGGTTAAAGGTTTTCCCGGCAGTAGAAATAAAGTTTAACCCGGTTAATTTACCGAAACCTCTATCGGTAAAAGCTGAGAAAGAGGTAGGCAAGTTCGACCGGAGGGGAGGTCGAACTTGCCTGAATGCTCCGCCGAGGGGGTGTGAGCATCTTGTTAAACTTTATTTATTGTTTTGAAAGTCAATTCAAGCCCCTCGAAACTTGAGGGCTAAACCTGCCTCGGTGAGGGCAGTTCGTCGGTTGTTTAGGGAGAGATACGATGGGCTTAGCGCCCATCTTAGCCTTGTAATCTAAATCTACAAAGTATCCTTCACTTCCGAGACCTTCCCGGGTGAATTCTGTGTACTTTGTTCTTTTCTTCATTTCAGACGCTCCGCTAAACAATTTGCATTATAATATCATAATCTAATTAGATTGTCAAGGTTAAATAGGGTCTAAGTCCCAATACCACAAATATAACCGTAGTTTGTGGAGAATTTTGATCCATGGAGTTGATAGTGACTCCATTCGTTGTCATTGTACAAGCAGGCTAACTTACAAAAAGATGGATGGTGAGTTAGAATTTTTCGGTGATCATCATGAGGAAAGAGCTTTTTGCAGTGGTCCTGGTGAGTTTTGGCCTACTTTTAATTGGTTTTTCTCCCGTAGCTGGCGCGAACGACGTAAATAACGGTGAAGCCAGAAGAGGAGACTTTTACCCGAGATACGGGTTCGGTTCCCAGTTTATTTTCCCTTCTGGTGGGCTAAGTACGAGGATATGGGTTACTCCGAAGTTGGGGGGCGAAGCCAACGCAATATTGTGGTCCAACCAGTTCTCCGGCGTGAACGGGACTGTATCCCTCCGGTTTCTTTCAAAAATATCGGACGGGGAAACGGTAGATTTCTACTTAGCGACCGGCGGAGCTTACAACTTCGGACCGACCCACTCCGATATAGCTCTGGTGGGAACAGGCGGTATAAGCTTTCGGGTATTTTCCGATAATTTCAGGTTGAACCTCGAATTTGGAATGCAGGGCCGGGGATTCGATAGATTCGGTATGACGTTCGGTTCAGGTTTTCATTATTATTTTTAATCTTTTCCTTGTTTTGAGCCGGTTTAATTAATATTTTAAATGTAAAGATCTTTGAAATAACAGGAAAGGTGAAACGATGCAACAGAATAGTACGAAGTATTGGATCGGTATAAATATGAATCCCGCAATTACTCCTGCAAGGTTTCATCTTTTGTTGAATTACTTGCCGTCGGTAAAATCAATCTGGAAGGCGCCCCTGGAAAAGCTGAAATCACTGGACGGTTTCCAGGAAGCGGCCGAGGAGTTTTGTGATGCCCGGGACGAAGGAAAGGTCAATAAGGAGCTGGAAAGATGCCGGGATCTAAACTTAGACGTGGTTACGCTGGAGGACGAGGACTATCCTGAATCTTTACGTGCCATCGACAAACCACCCCCGGTTCTCTACGTAAAGGGTGATTACGAGAAAGACGATCAGCTGGGCTTGGCAATGGTCGGTACCAGGAAAAATACGAACTACGGGAAAAAGGTGGCAAAAAAGCTGGCGAGCCAGTTGGCGAGGGAAGGGTTGACGCTGGTAAGTGGCATGGCCCGGGGCATAGATACTTACAGCCATAAATCCGCTCTGGGGTCCGGGGGACGAACGGTTGCAGTGATGGGAACCGGGTTCGGCCATACCTACCCGAAGGACAACGCCAACCTGATGAGAAAGATTTCCGAAAACGGAGCCGTCATCACTGAATTCCCCTTCGAACAACGGCCCACTAAATGGACTTTCCCTCAGAGGAATAGAATAATAAGCGGGCTTACCAGGGGAACCATAGTGGTGGAGGCCCCAGAGTCGAGCGGAGCTCTCATAACCGCGCACGATGCTTTGTCCCAGGGCAGGGAGGTTTTCGCAGTTCCCGGTGACGTTCGAAAACCGACGATGAAAGGGACCCACGGGTTGATCAAGGACGGCGCTAAGCTGGTCGAGGATGCCTCCGACGTGGTGGAGGAGTTCAAGGATATTCAAGCTGCGCTGCCGTTTGAGGAAGATGACGAAGACAAAGACCCGGAATCTAGCCTTAACCAGGATCAGAAGGAAGTATATTCCCGTCTGGAGTACGAGCCAATTCATTTTAACGATCTCGTCGCTCGAACTGACTTTTCCCCGGCCCGTTTATCCCATATAATGTTTCAGCTGGAGATGGAGAATCTGGTGGAACAGTTAGAAGGGAATAAATGGGTTAAATCCCAGTGAGTCATTCTACCTACCGATCGGGTCATTCTACGTTTTCAAATTAGGAGGTATATTTCCAAATGGAACGAAGCCTTGTGTTATTGAAACCGGATACCGTACAGCGGGGCTTGATTGGCGAGTTGGTGTCCAGACTTGAAGATAAAGGATTAAAGATAGCCGGGATGAAGATGATGAAGGTTGGTGAGGAACTGGCGAAGGAGCATTACGAGGAGCACCTGGAAAAGGACTTCTTCTCCGATTTATTCAATTTCATAACTTCTAGCCCCATTGTAGCTATGGTCGTAGAAGGTGAGCAGGCAGTTAGTGTGATCAGGGGGTTGATGGGAGCTACCAATCCTTTCGAGGCAAGGCCGGGAACTATAAGAGGAGATTACGGACTGGATCTAACCAAGAACCTTATTCACGGCTCGGATTCAACTGAATCAGCTAAAAGGGAGATAGATCTTTTCTTCGACGAGAAAGAGATTCTGGATTACGAGCTTACGAGCGAGAAGTGGCGTTAATGGTTGTATCGAACGGACGGCTCAAGGTTTATCAAGTCGGAAGTCCCGTTCGTCAAATTTTCGTTTTTCTCAAACTATTTAGGGTGATTATATGGGCAAGCAAGACGTACTTGACAGCACGTTAGATAAAATCAAGAAGGAGCACGGTGAAGGCTCGATCATGTGGATGGGGGATCAGGGTCCAATTGAAGTAGAAACGACCTCCAGCGGCTCGCTGGCTTTGGATATTTCGCTCGGGGCCGGTGGTGTCCCCCGGGGCAGAATCGTAGAGATATTTGGAAAAGAATCGAGCGGGAAGACGACTCTGGCATTACACATGCTGGCCGAAGTGCACAAGAATGACGGAGCCGCGGCTTTTGTCGATGCTGAACACGCTCTCGATCCAAAATATTCTCGGTCCATCGGGATAGATCTGGACCAGTTGCTACTAAGCCAGCCCAATTCGGGAGAGGAAGCTCTCGAAATAACGGAGCAACTGATCCGAAGCGGTGCCCTGGACATGGTCGTGATCGATTCAGTTGCCGCTCTCGTTCCACAGGCAGAACTTGAAGGTGAAATGGGTGATTCCCAGGTAGGGCTTCAGGCAAGGCTTATGTCCCAGGCGATGAGAAAGCTGGCGGGGGCAATTTCCCAGTCAAAGACTACCGTAGTCTTTACAAACCAGATCCGATCCAAGATTAATAATTCTCCCTGGGGACCGTCAACTACGACGTCAGGTGGTCGGGCTCTGAAGTTTTACAGCTCGCTCAGACTGAACATATACATTACAAAAACCCTGGAGAAGGACGGTGAGAAGATAGGTAACGCCGTGACCGTCAAAGTAGTAAAGAACAAAGTTGCTCCGCCATTCCAGGAAGCCCAGTTTGACATTATTTACGGCAAGGGAATTTCTACGGAAAGAGAACTCTTAAATCTCGGCGAGAAGTACGATATCGTAGAACGTAACGGATCCTGGTATTCTTATGGCGATACTAGGCTCGGACAGGGTGTTGACAACAGTCAGGAGTTTCTGGAGGAAAACCCGGAAATTGCCGAGGAGATAGAGCGAAAAATCAGACAGGAAGCTGGCCTGGACGAGGTAGAAGCGTCTGACAGTGAGGAAGAAGAGGAAGACTCAGAGGATTAAAGTGAGTAACGCAGGGGAGAACGAGGGCACGGGCAGAGGGAAAGAAGAGGAACTTCAAGACGCTCGGTCCTACTTACGTCTCCTGTTAAAATACCGTCCCAGGACGGAAGAGGAACTAAGGGAACGGTTGAAGGAAAAGGACTACTCTCCGGGAGTAGTAGAGGACGTCGTCGACTGGTCCCTGAAAAAGGATCTGGTCGACGACGAGTTATTTGCCGAATATTTCGTCGAGGACCGGCTCCAAAATAAACCTATGGGGAGTTCTGGACTTTACAAGGAGCTTCTCGATCACGGTGTCGATAGGGAAATTGCAAAAGAGGTACTGGATGAAAAGACCTCATCAAAAACCGAAGAGGACCGCTGTCGTGAGTTAGCCCGTAAACGGCTGTCGAGATACGCAGCCGACGATGTGAAAGCTAAGTACAGAAAGACACTTGGTTTTCTGGAAAGACGGGGGTTTTCGAAGGGACTGGCTAACTCCGTGTTAAAGGAGATTTTGTTTAACGATGACTAGGGTGGGGATCGGCCTCGATTTTCATCGCCTGGAAGAAGGCGAGAGCCTGATCCTGGGGGGCGTTGAATACGATCACGCTACCGGAACCCTAGCCCATTCCGACGGCGATGTGTTAGTTCACGCTATCTGTGACGCAATACTTGGAGCAGCTGGGTTGGGAGATATTGGCAGTCACTTTCCGGACGATGATCCTGCCTACGAAGGTATTTCAAGCATAAAATTACTGGAAAAAGTTTTGAATAAGGTGACCTCAGAAGGGTTCGAGCTCGTAAACGTCGATTCCACGTTGATAATCCAGGAACCAAAACTGGGGGAAGGTCGAGAAGAAATGATGGAAAAGCTGGGGAACGTAATTGGAACACCGGTAAACGTAAAAGCAACGACCACGGAACAACTTGGATTTATCGGTCGTGAAGAAGGTGTAGGTGCCCAGGCCGTGGTAACTCTCTCCAGGCGCAACGAGGATATTGATGTTTAAGATTAGATCTCAATTCTTTCACCTTCGTATGAAAGCGAAACTTAATTTATGAGCAATGACTTCATTATTTACTGTAAGCTATCCTTCCTTACCTGGCTGCCGGATTTCGTCTACTGCTGAGTTTTAAAAGTTAAATTAGTTGCCATGTAAGGAGGGATAGCAGTTATTAGAACCAGGGGGATAAATCCGCTGTCGGTCAAAGGACTGACTTGAACTAATGGAACGGAGGTAACCATGGAAATTGAAGTGAAGCAGGTAGAAGGATCGACGTTCGTCGGTCGAGGGGAATCGGGCCACTGGACGGTAATGGACGCGGCCGAAGAAGTGGACGGGCACGACGGAGCCACTCGTCCAATGGAAATGTTATTGATCAGTCTCGGTGGTTGTACTGGTATTGATCTGAACACGCTCCTCAACAAAATGAGGGTGGATTACGACGACATAGAAATGACTATCTCCGGGGATCGGAACGATGATCACCCAAAGTACTATACAGAAATTCACGTAGCTTACAGGATTTACGGAGCGGATTTGCCGGAAGACAAGGTTGCCAAGGCAGTAAGGTTGACCCAGGAAAAATACTGCTCCGTTACTCATTCTCTGGAGGCTGAAGTTTCCTACGATTACGAAATCGTCAGCCCGGAGTAATTTCCCTAAAGCCACATCTTTGCGGGATTATTAACTTAACTCAGATTTTTCATCAACGGCGGATTTAGCTAGCTGGTTTGGATAACTGCTCTCTACCCCTTACCTGGCTGCCGGATTTCGTCT
>JAGXKX010000095.1 GCA_018335015.1 Candidatus Bipolaricaulota bacterium | reverse complement strand
AGGAGGAGCTTTTGAAAATACAACCAGACTGTATACCGTGCTACGTCAATCAGGCAAAGGACGCCGCTGCTTACGCGGAAATGTCGGAAGATGAACTGTGGAAAGCTTTAAAAGAAGTATGTCGGGAACTTTCCGAAGTTGATCGAACTAAGCCTTCGTTCCAGATCGGGCAGAAAGTCCACAAGATAGTTAGAGACATATCCCGTTCCCGGGATCCATATAAAGAGCAAAAAACGAAAAGTAATAATGAAGCCCTAAAGTATTTTAACGAATTTGACCGAATGGTCGATAATAGTCAGGACCCGCTCAACCGAGCAGCCAGGCTAGCTACTGCTGGAAACGCAATAGATTTTGGACCCCGGAGGGAATTTGACGTCGAATCCGCACTTAAAGAGGGGTTAGAAGAGGGGTTCGAGCTGGACCACTGGTCGAAATTTGTGGAGCAACTGAAGGATGCTAGCGATATCCTTTATTTTGCGGATAACTCGGGGGAGATAATATACGATAGACTGTTAATCGAACACCTTCTAGAAAAGGTGGAGAAGATAGTTCTGGTAGTTAAGGATGGTCCATTTATCAACGACGTCACCGAGCAGGACGCCAGGGATCTCGGACTGGAACAGGTCGAAAACGTCGAGTTGAAGACCGTGGATAACGGGGACAGGGGAAATCAACCAGAACTCTGGTCAGCTGAAGTAGAGGGATGGATAGATGACCACGACCTGGTAATTTCCAAAGGGCAGGCAAATTATGAAGGGTTGAGTAGCCACAGGAAACCCAACCTCTTTTTTCTTCTGGTCGTAAAGTGTCCCATGGTTCAAAAAGCCGTCGGTGCTGAGGTGGGGAGAAAGGTATTTATCCAGTCTCTGAATCACTCCTCGGCCACGAGGACCAACCCGGGCGGAGATCCACCCCAGCAAAGTTAGTTCAATAAATTTAACACTGTTTCCGTCAATTCTTGACTTCTACGCCACCAAATAGCGCCAGGTAGTTCATAACAAGGGTAGGGGGATCGACCTCGTCCTCTCGTTGCGGTGCACTGGTCTTGTCGTCCATGCCACCAAAAATCGGGAGCCCCTTTATTACTATTTCCCAGTCCTCGGGAACTGTGATTTCCGCTCCACCAAACATGGCAAAAACGTCGAATTTTGCTCCTCCACCCGTTATCTTCGCGTTACGTAGGTTCACCTCACTACCGCCGAAAATAGAGACGCTGCTGCCACCTTTAAACGACTGGGAGACGACCTTGCTGCTGTTTCCTGAAAACAGGGCCACAAGGTTTAGCGAGTCCTTGTCGACGACCGTCGGCTCTTTTCCTCCCCTGGACAGGAACCATGTTCCGGCTAAAATCAAAATCACCGGCCAGAAGGAGATGTGGGTAAATATCTGAACTTGATCGATGTTATTTAATAAAAGCAACAGACCAGCTGTTGTAACTATAATCCCACCAACCTTTCCCGCAGGGTTTGTGACGATGTTGAATCCGCCCGCGAGAATAAGCAGGACCGGCCAGTAAGTAGCAAAGGTCTCCCAGAAGTTTTCTAAAATTCCCACATTGCCCAAAATAATTAAAATACCAATCCCGATTAAAATTCCTCCAATCCATCTTTTCTGATTCATCTTTTTTCCTCCTATAAGAACAAAAGTTTTAAATCATTCAAGTTAATTATCATCTAAATAAGTATCTAGTTTCTATCGGCGTTTTGTCGTACCTAATATCTTGGGAGTACTGCTCCTGGCTCGACCTTCTCTTGAGTCATTTGACTTACTTTTTAAAGTACTTTCCTCCGTTTATATCGATTCCTTTTCCCGGTAGGATAAATACGATAAAAAGTCGACCAGACAACCGAGGGAAGCAAGAAGAACTGGTAGACCTTTAGTGTCCCGTAAGGAACGGGATAATTTTCGTAATTGAAATATATTGACCAAAGCTCGGCAAGCTGCTCGTAGCCGGGTAACTGGAGGAGGAATATGATCTGGTTAATCATACTTGGGCCTTTACTTTTAATTGGACTGATGATGGGGGCCGGAAAGATCAAAGTTGGATTAGCCCTGGAAAACCTGGAAGGTATTATAACTTTCCAGTATCTATTTTTCAGAAAAAGATTTCCTCTTAAGAAAAGCGGGGGCGAACCTCAGAAGGAGAGGAAAAGAGACCAAAAAGAAGAAAGGGCGGCCAGTTCGAAAGGGCAAGACTTTTCTCTCGACTTCCTAGAGAGTATACCCGACTTTTTCCCCGCAGTCCGGAAATTTCTGGAGCTATTTACAAGATACGGTAGAGTCTCCAGGCTTGATTTTACCGGTGAACTCGGTGCGGGAGATCCTTATTATACGGGGTTAATATATGGGCTGGGTCAATCGCTTGGTCAATCCGTAAAGAGTCTAATTCCACAGTTCGAGTTTAGCCTGTTACCAAACTTCGAGGAAGAGACCTACCGCTTTAACGCCAGAGGAAGAGGAGAGATAAGATTTTTCAATCTTCTGTTAATTCTATTTGTAACGTTAATTTATCTTCCCAAAAAGCAGGTTTGGCAATTAGTTAGAAGTAGTTGAACAAAACTCAAATAACTAGAGGAGGTTATTAAGATGCTAGTTGAAGAAATTTTTGACAAGTTTAGCACCGATCTAAGAAGTTACGCGGACAGCGACACTGTCTTTGGAGAAGCAATTGATCTGGGCGATGCCAAGGTCGTTCCTATATGCAAGTTGAGCGTAGGTTACGGCGGAGGAGGAGGGGAAGGACAGGAACCAGTCGATAAGAATAAAAACTCAGGGGGGAGTGGAAGCGGCGGCGGAGTAGGCGGAGGTCTAAGCATAGAACCGATTGGCATAATTGTGTCCAAGGACGGAGATGTCTCTGTCGCCACTATTGGCGGCAAAGAATCAAAGCTGAAATCCTTGATCGACATGATACCGGAAACTATAGAAAAGATCTCTGAATCCAGGACCTCTCAGGAAGACAAAGAGGAATAGTTTATACAACTTCCAGTTCTCGGACCGGCGGAAAGTTTATCGACCTTTCGCCGGTCCGAATTTATTCTAAGAAAACTTTGTAACTTCATTGATTTTACAAATTCTTCAAGATATCTGCCCCCCTCAAATAGAGAACCTTTCTAATCAGCTATGAGATAGGTTTTTCTTAAACAGCGGGTATTCCTTTAGAAGCACTCCGTCCTACTTGATATTACATAGTGTATACTATTATAAACAAATCTTAGACAATATATTTGAATGATTATGTTTGGGTGATAAGGGTTGAAAAAAGCCGACGGAGTTTTTGAGGGCGGGGGCGTAAAAGGTATAGCCCTGGTCGGGGCACTCTCGGTAGCGGAGCAGGAAGGTTATAGGGACTGGAGAAGGGTAGCCGGCACCTCGGCGGGGGCAATTGTCGCCTCCCTGCTTGCTGCTGGTTATTCGGCAAAAGAGCTAAAGAAAATTATGCTGGAGCTGGACTATATTGAGCTTCTCGACTACACGACTTTTTTGGATATCCTGGTCCACCCGATTGACGTCATCCGAGGCGCTTTTTGGGACTACGGGGTTAACAGGAGCAGCCCACTTAGAAAATGGCTGGAAGATAAATTAAGTGCCAAAAACGTAGAGACCTTTGCCGATTTAAAGACCGGTTCCGGGGAAGATAAATACCGATACGGGCTTAGAATAATAGCTTCCGATATCTCAAAAAGGAATATGATTGTTTTACCCCAGGAGATCAGAAAATACGGCCGGGATCCCGACGAGCTCTCTCTGGCGAGGGCGGTGGAGCTAAGCGTCCTCTTCCCCGGTTTCTTCAAGCCTGAGAAGGTAAACGGTTCTTACGTAATAGACGGAGGGGTGCTCAGCAACTTTCCGGTCTGGCTCTTCGATAGGGACGAGGCCCCGGAGTTTCCTACTTTCGGATTCAAGCTGCTCGAAAAGGAACAGCGGATAACTGGACCCATTACCTTCCTGAAAGAGATCTTCTATACAATGCTGGAAGGCCACGATAACGAGCACCAAGAGGATTCGAACTCGGTAAGAACCATAGCCATACCTTCGAACGGAATAAGTCCCCTAGCTTTTAACCTTTCCGATGAAGAAAAGCAGATGCTGTTCGAATCAGGTCAGGCAGCTGCGAGAAAGTTTTTCAGGGATTGGGATTTCGAGGAGTACCGGAAGCAGTTTCGAGAATGACGATGTCATACCCCGGATTTTCTCCTGGAACTACAGGTTTGGTGTGGGGTAAGCATTTTGGCCAATTAGATTCACCTTGTGATACCAAATACCACCGTACCTCCACCAGTGTAATCACAGAAGTCCAGACATTGTACGTAAATCTCGGCTCCTTCACCCGGACCAAGCTCGCCGGGAGCAGCCCCCCTGCTGAACGTTATGTTCTTTTTGTTCGTTTCCCTTTACCTCCAGTCAGCCCGCTAGTTATTCAACCGCAAAACTTTAATCATCGTATGAAAGCGAAACTTATTCAATGAAGGTTAACTTCATTATTTTTTCTACAAGCCTCTGCCCCTTAGCTGGACCTGGCAGGTGATTTAACCTTTAAATCTCAACAGTAGGGGTAATCCGGTAGCCAGGTAAGGGACAGAGAGCAATTATTCGGGGCGGACGTTTAAATCCACCTTCTGTGAAAGGACTGAGTCAGTAGGTTTAATTAGCAAAACAATCCAGCTGAACCGCGAGCTTTTCTTCCGGCAGGCCATCTAATTGTAGCACTTCCTTCTCGATAACTTTGTAAGTGGTACGGATTTCGTCCGTAAATTCCTCGAGACCGGAAATTTCGACGGTTAAGCCTTCCACCAGGAAATGTATTGGAATGACTACCCGTGGCTCCAGACTTTTGGTCAGGTCCGCGGCTTCGGCTCCATTGATAGTGTAGTTTCCACCAACCGGTACCAGCAACACATCTATCTGACCTATTTCTTCGATAGCCTCCTCGTCTAGCTGGTGCCCTAAATCTCCGAGGTGGCAAATCTTCTTGCCTTCCAGCTCGAAGACGAAAATGACATTTTTTCCCCTCTTCGAACCTTCTGCCTTGTCGTGGAAACTGTCTATCCCCTTTATAGCCACCCCTTTTTCGGTGTAACTCCCCGATTCTTTGATGATTACGGAGTCTTCACTGGCTACGATCTCTTCACCCGCCGCGTGATCGTGGTGCTGGTGAGATATTGTAACTACGTCCGCAACGTCAGCGGGCGGTGGGTTCAGACCGATGGTTTCCCCGTTATGGGGATCGGTTACTATCGTTGAAGAATTTTCGACTTTAAAACAGGCCTGTCCGTACCATTGAAAAGTAAGCATGATCACACCTCTTTCTGTAAGTCATATTTTTTTGATTGAACTTATCAACCAATTATTTTCGGGCAGATGGTAATATGCAGGTACTCAGAGTTCGATATTAGTTCGACGCCCTCCGTCCGCAAATCTATTGCTTTGCCACCCTTCATCAATGCAGCATGCTCCCACATCACTGATTTTAACAGTATAAATAATTCGCCGTCACAGTCAAGCGTTCTGCCAAATGAACAACGTAGAAATTCTTGTACCACTTTCATCTTGATTGATATGTACCTGAAATTACCTATAATAAAAGTAGATAGTTTTACTCTGATTTATTTTTTGTTAACCAGGGAGCGATTACAGTGAACGAAATTTTAAATTCTCTCAAACAGCAACTGATGGTAAGAAGGGGACGAGCCTGCTCCGATAGTACCTGCAACGTTAGCAGTAGAAAAAAAGAGGACCGTCTCAATTAAATCATCGATAGAGTTTTAACGGGTCTCTAAATGAACCCGGTCTCCGC
>JAGXKX010000094.1 GCA_018335015.1 Candidatus Bipolaricaulota bacterium | reverse complement strand
CCATAACCAAATGAGATTAAATTTTTATGCATAATGCTTCGTATAAGGGAGAACAACTATCATGAAGGGAACGGTTTGAGCACGCGAGTCGGAAATTTCTCGACCCGGAAAGCCCGAAGGTCGAACACCCGGACCGGCGAAAGGGTGAAGCCGTGCCCGCTCGCCCGGTGTTCAACTTCGACTGAGATGATTTCCTGAACGGTTCCCAAATCAATAATTTGGCTTTACACGGTCATTTCTATGGTATCGTAAGCGGTAGAGGGTTAGTTTACAGTGTAATTGAATTAAACGTTGCGAAGCGACTTCGACAGCTAAGAAGCAACATTGTCTAAAGCAGGGACCATATCACCACGGCCGTTCCCAGCGGCAAGCAGTAGTAAGAAAACCTCGTTAAGTTCCCCCTCCGGATTATCGCCAACAACCACTTTATCGCGATCATTCCGGCAATAGCAGAGGTAGCCGTACCGAGTACGTATCCCCATATATCGACGGAATTGGACGAGGTTGCGAGTAGCCCTTCGCCGATCTTTAGGACGTTTGCCCCCAGCACAGCCGGAACCATCAGGAGAAAGGAAAATTCTGCCGCGAAATCCGGATCAAGTTCCTTTACCAGTCCTGCCGAAATCGTGACCCCGCTCCGGGATATTCCGGGAAACAACGCCCCGACCTGAGCAAGTCCAACGGGGATTGATTCCCTCCAGGTAAGGTTATCTAAACTTTTGTCGGCTCTTTTTACGTATCTCAATGACCATAGAACCGTTCCCGTGACCAGTAAACCAATTCCGGTAACTCTGGTGGAACTAAACGAGGCTTCGATCCATCCTTTTGCCGCCAATCCGACAATAACGATAGGAACTGTCGCGATTATCAGGTTTAACAGGTACTTCCTATCGTCCCTGGACCCGTTAAATAATGAAAGGGCTATATCCCGGATTCTTTTCCTGAAGATAAATAATACGCTCAGCAAAGTACCAAAGTGGAGTAAGGCACTCAGTAAAGTCCGGGGTCCCTCCATTCCAAAGACCTCCTGGAATATAACCAGGTGGCCGGAACTGCTTATCGGAAGAAATTCCGTGAATCCCTGGATGAATCCCAGTGCCGCGTAGCGAAACACTTTAATCTACGCCCGGGGTCGTCGTCGCGACCCGGGTAAGTCGGTCGGTTACCCTGTCCTTACCCACCAATTCCATTGTAATGAATAACCCTGGTGAAACTTCTCGACCTGTAAGTCCCACGCGACAGACCTGAGCTATATCTCCCAGACCTTTGTCCCTCGAGGCCAGGAAGTCTCGGGTGATTTCCTCCAGTTTTTCCGCTTTAAAGTCTTCTTCGGGCACTTCTTCCAGTCTTTTGGCTAACTCCCCCACCAGTTCCGCGCTTTCCTCCGTTAGATGATCCTCTATCGGAGTTTCGTCGTAGTCAATATTCCGGCTGAATACGAAATCGCTGGACTTCGCCAGTTTGCGCAGGGTCTTGTTGCGTTCACGGAAGTGTTCTGCCAGCTTGGTTAATCGGGTTTTTTCAAGTTCATCGAGCTGATCTTCCCGAATTGACGTCTCTTCCAGGAGGAATTTTTTGAGGGTTCTTCCCAGCTTCTCGGGGTCCTTACGTTTCATCCATTGATGGTTGATCCACAGGAGCTTTTCTTCGTCGAAGACAGCGGAACTTTCACCTACGTTGTCAAGGGAAAAATACTCGATAAGTTCCTGTCTGGAAAAGATCTCTTTGTCTCCGTGTGACCAACCAAGCCTTGCCAGGAAGTTCGTAAGACCCTCGGGAAGGATTCCTTTTTCCCTGTAGTTAAGTACCGAGGTCGCCCCGTGACGTTTACTCAACCTTTTGTGATCTTCTCCGAGGATCATCGGAAAGTGGGCAAATTTAGGGGGTTCGAGGTCCAGTGCCTCGTAAATCAGGATCTGTTTCGGGGTGTTGTTCAGGTGGTCGTCTCCCCTCATAACGTGGCTTATCTCCATTTCCGAGTCGTCGGCTGCACAGGCGAAATTATAGGTAAACGTCCCGTCGGATCGTCTAATGACGAAATCCTTCAGGTCCTCCGTTTCGAACTTTACTCTTCCTAGCACCTGATCTTTGACCAGGACGGTCTCCTCGGCCGGAACTCGAAACCAAAGAGCACCTTCTTTTTCGTAAACTCTATCCCGGTTCAAGAGCAAATCCGCTTTTTCCTCGTAGTTACCGCTCCTCTCTGTCTGGCGATAGTACTCGTCCCAGGTTAGCCTCATCCAGGAGAGGGACTCTTTTATCTGGTCTATGGAGGCTTCTGTCGATCTGGACTGATCCGTGTCCTCGATCCTCAGTATAAAATCTCCGTCCCGCCCCCTGGCAAATAACCAGTTGAATAGCGCGGTTCTCGCTCCCCCCACGTGGAGGTGACCAGTTGGCGAAGGAGCAAATCTTACTCTAGTTGTCATGTTTACTTCTCCCTTAAATTATTCTTCGTTTTCAATAAGTCTGTCTTTAATACCTTCCGCCGCTATCATCCCTGTGATGGCCGAATAAACTATTCCTCTCGAATGACCCGACGCGTCTCCGGCCACGTAAAATCCGTCCAGCTTCGTCTCCAGGTCTCTGGTAACCTCGTACTTCGTGTCGTAAAACTTTATTTCAGGCGCGTAGAGCAAAGTGTTGTCGGAAGTAACTCCCTCAATAATATTGTTTAGCCTATCCAGACCCTCCATTAGATTAACGGTAACCCGGTCCGGTAGTGCCATCGATATGTCCCCGGGAGTATGGTCGGAGAGCGTCGGACTGTAAGGCACCCGGCTGACTCTCTTTTCCGTCGATCTTCGACCGTTCTGTAAGTCCTTGATTCGTTGTAGTATTGGCTTGCCCCCGCCTAGCGTGTTGGCCAGCTTAGCTATGGATCTACCGTATTCGGTCGTGTCCTCAATCGGATCGGTCAGTTTAATCCTCGAGAGAAGAGCGAAGTTGGTGACTTCAGATTCGTTCGAGTTCTCGGCGTGACCGTTAATCAAAGTAAAGTCCTCGTAAGGTTCCTTAACTACGTAACCACGAGGATTAGTGCAAAAAGTTCTAACCATGTCGTCGTAGGTTTCCGTTCTCAACCGAAATTTGGCGTCGTACATTACTTCTTCGATAGGCTGGTAGATTTCGGCCGGAAATTCGACTCGAATCCCGACGTCGATGGGGCCGTACTTCGTCACGATCCCGAGGGAATGAGCGACCTCCCTCAGCCAGTAGGCACCCGACCGACCTGGCGCGGCAATGACAAAGGGCGCCGCGTAGTCTTCTTCGGTGGTAGATAAAATATATTCGTCGCCTTCGTAAGATATCTCTTCTACCTTTGTCTGTAAAGCGACTTCTACTCCCTTTTCCTCCAGATGATGGTAGAAATTACCTATTACTTCCCGAATTTTCTTGGTCCCGATATGTCTCTGTTTCCCCGGGATAAATTCAACCCCGTACTTGCCGGCTTTCTTCCTGAGTTCCTGGAGTCCCGATCCCGATTCTCCTGAATACGTGCTCCCCCCGCCGAAGTCCGCGAATATCTGGTCTATTTCGTCTATATAGGGCACGAGTTCTTTGCCTTTCCTGTTAAACGTGGTGGGGTCGCCGCCGATGTTAGGGGTCAAGTTGAGCTTTCCGTCTGAAAACGCCCCCGCCCCCCCGACACCGTAAGTTATGCTTTCCCGTTCCTGCGGGGCTTTGCCTCTTTCGATAACAGTTACGTCTAGGTCCTGTCCGATAAATTTACTGGCCCCAAACAAGCCCGCGGGTCCGGCACCTACCAGTAATACGTCCCGACGTTTCATGATTTAATACTCCTTTTTTCTCCTTCTGATATGGTAAGATCTCTTTCGTCTTCAAGCAGTTCTTTCAACTCATCTATAACCATGCTGGGTCTGGCCCCCTCGACTTCGGTATCTTCTTTTCCGTTCTTTTTCCAGACCACCGGTACCCCGGCGTTTTTCGCCCCGAGAACGTCGTATTTTAGGGAATTACCGACGTAAATTGTTTCTTCCGGGCCGCACTCTAGCTCGTCCATGGCTATATAGAATATCCTGGGGTCGGGCTTTGCGAGGCCGTGTTCCCCGCTGACGATTATTGCTTCGAACCAGTTTTCGATCCCAAGGGTCTCGATTTTTCTTCGCTGCAGGTTAGAGGGACCGTTTGTCAGCAGTCCTAACTTGAATTTTCCTGAAAGTCTTTTGAAAAGTTCTGGCACGTCTGGATACAGGGTAAGGGAATCTTCCCTGATTCGGGCAAACTTCTCGCCGAGTTCTAGAATTTCTCCTTTACTGTAATTTTGGTCCTGCAATACGTTCCAGAATACCCTCGTTCTGAACTCAATTTCCGGCTGGTCGACTTCGCCGTCAATTGCTTTGTCGAACTCGACACCGAACCCTTCCTGGTAGTCTTCGGTCGTTAAGGGCAAGTTTTCCGGTTTTTCCGCGTCGAAAGTTTCCAGCAGCCCTTCTTCCAGGTCCGTTTTGTACCTGCATAGAGTTCCGTCCAGATCAAATATCAACGTGGTTAAGGATTTAATAGTAACCATTCATATTCTCCTTCTGGATTTTTTATTTCGCTCTTTATTTCCTGGGCCGGGTTAATATTCGCCATCAGTCAGGCTTTACGGCGACTCTCAAAATCTTCTTCGTTCATAGGAAATATTAAGTGGAATGAAGACTATTCCAGATCGTCCTTATTTGTTAAACTCATCTCTTGCGAGAGAGTTATGGGCTGGATTGGAGTCGTATAAATTGTACGACCAATTGTTGCTAAAATATAAGTACAGCTAATTTGATATCGCCCAACCGGTATAAGATAGTATGGGGGTAGAAGTTATCCGTCAACCTTCAAAGGTGACTCGATTTGAAAATTATCAGCGGGGAAAAGAAAGGTTATAAGATCTACGGGCCCGGTCCGGAGGAGATTAGGCCCATGCGACATTCTGTCAGGAAAGCCCTTTTCGACATACTTCAAAACGTTGTAGGAGATAGTAGATTTCTTGACCTGTTCGCGGGGACAGGGAGTGTGGGACTGGAGGCCCTGTCTCAGGGGGCCAGACACGCCACTTTCGTAGATAACCTACCGGAATCCGTGAAGCTCATCGGTAAAAGCGTCGAGAAGCTAGGATATCAGGAGGTTACTACTTTGTACGAAATGGAAGTTTCTGCCGCTATAGACAAGTTCGAAGACAGGGATAGGAGGTTCGATATAGCTTTCGTGGGTCCTCCGTACCAGAAAAACCTGTCTTCTCAAACTTTAGAGCACCTTAAAGGGTGTAAGATAATAAGAAATTGGGGAATAGTAGGACTGGAAGTTTTCTCGAAGACGGAGTTAAAGGAAACCTACGGGAGTCTTGAGCGGATAGATTCTCGAAGTTACGGCCAGTCAAAGCTTATTATCTACCGAAAGAAACCCTGAAATACGATAAATCCTGGTTTCTGCTTAAGCTATCTTCTTAGATGGTCTAGTCCGAAAAGATAGCCCCCATAATCCTTGGGGTAGTTTTCGGGTTGATTGTTAATAAATTTTGAGTTTTTGGTTGGAATGGTTTGACAAAAATTCAAAATGCTGTTATACTAAGATATACATTTGGCGGCTATAATCCAGTTAGAAACTGGGTTATAGTGGGGTAAATTTTTGCCAATTATTTATCATTGTATTTAACTTTTTATAATTGTTTTATTTAATTACTTATTATTTATACCACAAGGAGGTATAAACAATGAAATGGGGCGAACATTCCAACAAAGCTGCGGAGAAAGTGACCGAAACTTTAGGTAAGGTCTTTGGTGTAAGAGGGCTTTCTGTTCTATTG
>JAGXKX010000021.1 GCA_018335015.1 Candidatus Bipolaricaulota bacterium | reverse complement strand
ATATAAAGTAAACTCTACATGTACTGAAAATAGATTATAACTCTTTTTCGTTGTTTAGCCGGGCTAAGGGAAGGTATCGAATTGTTCTTTACCAATGAACCTTTCCTCAGCTCGGTTTTTCTTAACCCCCGGGCTTCCCGAGCCGAGAAATTTCCGACTCGCGTGCTCAAACGGAGTTGTTTCTGCTCAAGTTCGACTACTACAAATTTACCGTAGTAAGAGTTGGCATTACCCAAAACCTTTCTCCCTATGCTCTTCCCCACTTACCTGGCTGCCGGATTTCGTCTACTGCTGTGTTTAAAATGTTAAATCAGTTGCCAGGTAAGTGGGGAAGAGCAGATGACGGACCACCCGCCGCTTCGCTGGTAATTTTCTCGGCCCGGAGCCCTAGCCAAAGTAGCCCCTGTATGCCTTCAGGTTCTCTGGTAATTGTTCAGGAAAATCCTATCGGAGGCCCTGCGGGCACGGTTCCATGCTTCCCTTGGACGCATGGGGAGCGAGGCCGAGATCGGAAGCAGCGATTTCCACGCCGGGGGAATCGCCTGCGGTTTTATCGAACAATTACAAGAGAACGGCTTTAGCTACTCTCAATATACAACATAAAGGACAATGGTAAGCCGGGCCCAAGCCCGGCCGGTACGTCCGATAGGACCTCCGGGCTTACCGGGCCGAGATCGGAAAGGGCAATTTCTCCGCTGGGGAATTGATCCCTGGTTTTATCGAGCGGTTTCTAAAGTGAAATTTTACACGTAAAATGTGAGGTTATCCGGTAGTCAGGTGGATGTCTTCTGAAAGTCCAGAAACTTTTGGCCAAGTTTGACGTATATCCAGATGAAAACTCCGAAGATAAGGACGGCAGATAATATGACCAGCCAGGGGTAGAGCCCGATCGGTTTCAGGCCAAAGAAACCGTTCAACGGTGAGTAGACAACTAAAAACTGGGCGATAATTGACGTAGCTATCGCGAGGTATAACCAGTTGTTCCTCTTTATAGGCTGACCGAATATTTTTCTGATCGGCCAGATTTCCAGCAACTCGATGAGAACGAGCTCGGTAAAAGCTACTGTCCTTGCCGTTGAAACGTCGGGTAAAAAGTGTCGGTAGGAGGAGATAATCAGGATCGTCAGGGTCAAACCTATGCCAAGGATGACGTAAATCATGTAGTTATTTATTACGCCTTCTCCTTTTTTTCTCGGGGGCCGGTCCATTACTCCCCGGGATTTACCGTCGGCTCCCAGGGCAACAGCTGGCAACCCATCGGTTAGAAGGTTGACCCATAACAGCATAGGGGCGGTAAGCGGTAGCCCCAGTCCGGATAGAGAGGCCAGAAATACCGTAAGTACCTCGGCCAGGTTACCCGATAGGAGAAGAGAAACAAATTTCCTGATGTTATCGAAGATCGTCCTTCCTTCGGCGATCGCGTCCCTTATGGAGGCGAAGTTATCGTCAAGCAGGACTATGTCGGAGGCACCTTTTGCCACGTCCGTGCCCCTGATGCCCATTGCAATACCGACGTCTGAACGCTTGAGAGAAGGTGCGTCGTTTACTCCGTCCCCGGTCATAGCTACGACGTGATCTTCTTCTTCCTTGATCAAGTTCAAAATCTTCAACTTGTGAGAAGGTGAAACCCTCGCGTAAATATCGATCTCAGATATCTTCGACCGGAGGTCCGAGTCCGACATGCCGTCGAGGTCACCGCCCGTCAGTACCTTACCCTCAAAACCCAGCTCCTTACCTATCGCCTTTGCGGTGAGAGCGTTGTCTCCCGTGACCATGACGGTCCTGATTCCCGCTTTACGGCAGGAATCAATTGCTTCGCTAACCTCTTGTCTCGGCGGATCGAGCATTCCCTGTAAGCCGACGAACGTGAGGCCCGTTTCAAGCTCCTCTTCGGAAGTTTCGCTCGCTTCCTTTTCAGGGATCTCCTTGATCGCGAAACCGAGTACCCTCAGAGCTTCTCCGGCTAACTTTTCTACCTCTTCCCGGAACTTATCCCGCTTTTCCGTGGTTAAATTATGAATCTTCCCGTCTTCCCTGTAACTGGTACACTTATCGAGGATTACTTCCGGGGCACCTTTGGCGTAGGCGGTTGCTCCGTCTTTCGACTCGTTCACGGTAGTCATCATCTTCCTGTCGGAGGAAAAAGGAATCTCGCGCAGTCTCCCGTATTCTTTGGATACCTCCGAAGGGTCGAGTCCCGCATCCCGGGCGGACTTTAACAGAGCGGCTTCAGTCGGGTCACCGATGATCTCGCCCTCGGATTGTAATTCGGCATCGTTACAGAGAACTCCCGTTCTTAAAAGAAGTTCCGTCTCGGTGAGAGAACCTTCACCGTTTTGGTTTCCCGAAAAATCTATCTCCGAGGCCTCGAATTCGTCCTTTCCAGCGTAAATCTTCTGAACGGTCATTTCGTTTTCAGTCAGCGTGCCCGTCTTGTCGGTACATATTGTGTCAACCGACCCCAGTGATTCGACGGAAGCCAGCCTCCTGGTCAGAGCGTTCCTCTTGGACATCTTCTTCGTCCCCAGGGCAAGGGACAGTGTTACGACGGCCGGTAGCCCTTCCGGTATTGCTGCTACGGCGAGAGCTACTGCCGTTAGGAAAGCATTTAGCCATCCGGTGCCGTGGAACAGCACGGAGATCGGAACTATCAGGGAGGATATCAATAGAATGACGGTTCCCAGTTTCTTACCGAGCTGGTTGACCTCTTTCTGGAACGGCGTGAGGTCCTGTTCGACGTCCTGTAACTGTTGCGCTACTTTTCCTATTTCCGTATCCATTCCCGTGGATGTCACTATCGCTTCTCCCCGTCCCCGGACTACTTTGGTGTTCTTAAATACCAGGTTTTTTCTGCCGGCAAGTTCGGCGTCAGCTTCTACGGGTTCGAGCTGCTTGCTCACCGGTTTGCTTTCCCCGGTTAGAGCGGACTCGTCAACTTCGAGACTTTCCGTTTTGGTCAATCTGGCGTCGGCGGGTATCGCGGATCCCTGTTCCAGGTATATCAGGTCGCCCGGTACGGCTTCTTCGAGGGGAATTTCCTTCTTCTCACCGTCCCTTCGAACGAGCGCCTCCGGCGATGCCATATCCCTCAGGGCCTGTATCGACTGTTCCGCCTTCCAGTCCTGGATGAACCCGAATATTCCGTTTCCGATTACGATGGCAATTATTAGGTAAAAATCCACCTGGTGCCCCATTATCAGGGAGAGCGTGGCGGCGACGATTAGTATTATAACCAGAAAGTCGGAGAATTGTTCGAGGAAGAGCTTTATCGGCGAAACCTTTTTTCCCTCTTCTAGCTCGTTCTTTCCGTATTTTTCAAGTCTGTTAACCGCTTCTTCCCGCCCGAGCCCCTCCGGGGAAGAGGAGAATTCGTCGAAAACTTCGTCTACGGAAATCGTCCAGGGCTTTCTTTCGTTCATCTTCAGAACTTCACCACCAGTGTAATGACTTTAAGGACTAAAAAGTATAGGGTAATCCGGAGAAAAATAAAGAACGTCCGGGCTTAGAGCCGCCCGAATTCCAAAGGTCCAAGCTTAACTACTCTTCCTTCTCTTCGTCAACTATGTAGAGCTTCTCCCGGCCTGCCCCGGAGCTGGCACATGATTTTCCCATTATGCAGCTTTCACAGGTTGAACTACAGTCGATCTCTTTTACGAGTCCCTGATGAACCAGAAGCTCGACCATCGCTATTATGGTCTGTTTTCTCATATCCAGCTCGTCGGCAAGTTCGTCAGGTGTTTTACCCGTTTGGAGTCCGTTCAAAATCCTGTTTTCTTTATCCATTATTCGCCTCGTTCGACCTCACAAGTATAACTAACACGATCGAAATTGGCAGCAGCAGCACTGACGGGGTGAAAGGACCATAATAGTGACTCAGAAATTCACTTACTGTATTGATCCACGCCCCTTCTCCGCCAGTGACCGAATTTAGAACAGTGGAGAGTATTTCTATTCCCCCGATTATCCATATCATCGAGCAGGCCAGAACCGCTTGAGCCTTTTTCTGGATGGGATTGGCTTGGTTAATGGCAAAAAAGAACAGGGTTCCCGCAGAAACCAGGATCAACCCTCGCCACACGGTGAAGTCCCCTCCAAAGGTAAGTATCTGCCAGGTGTAGGTTTCGCCGACTAAACCGAACAGAACTTCCAGTAACCCCGCGATAAAAGACCCGACACCGATCAAAGCCAGAAGAGTATCCAGCGTCTTCTGATTCATGTTAGGTAACTCCTAAGAGAATACCTATCAGGTGAAGCAGCCCACCCCAGAGGAAAACGACCGTGGCTAAAGTTAAAAGGCTCCCGCTCAGAACCTTTATAACCCCACCGCTTTTTCTACCCTCTTTGATTATCATGGAGAACGTCGCTATGCACGGGAAGTAAATCGAAATTATTACTACAGAAGTTATCAGCTGGAACCCGGACATATCGATCGCAGATAACTGGGCCACCGCAAGGTCCTTCCGGAGAAAGCCGGCTATTAGGGGAGCTACGGTTTCTTTGGGAATACCGAACCAACCGGTAAACAGGGGTTCGAGAGAATTAGCTATCCAGCTAATAACTCCCCCGAGGTACAAAAGGTTTACCAGGCCGACTCCGAGAAGGACGAACGGGATCGCGTTCGTGAAAAAACCCTTGACCTTTACCCATAACTTCCTGCCCACGTTCGTTAGGGTAGGTGTTCTTAAGGGAGGTACGTCCGTTATGATTTCGGGAGATCTGCCCGGAATTAATTTGTTGAGAAGCCAGCCGAAGACGAAAAATCCGGTCACGAGATAGAGCATTATGTAGCCGAAGTATTCGGGGATCAACGAAAGCATAACGCCGAGCTGGGCTCCGCAGGGGATAAATACCGAAAGAAGTATCATCATCATGAACCGTTGCTTTTTTGTCTCGAGCGTTCTTGTGGAGGCTACGCCAGGTACGTTACAGCCCAGCGATAAGATCATCGGCACGATGGCGAAGCCGTGAAGGCCGATTTTGTGCAGTACAGTATCTACGAGTACGGCGAGTCTCGGCATGTAACCCGAATCTTCCAGTATCGTTATTACCAGGTAGAAAGCTACGATCGCTGGCAGGACTACGCCTATCGCTACGAAAAACCCGCTGGTTAACATACCTAGTGCTTCGAACGAGTTGATCGCTTCCGGGTCTCCCACCAGGATGTAGTAAAGCCAGCTCCCCTTGAGCGGAAAAGCCTCCTGGATCCAGGGAAGCCAGTGGTCGTCAAAAAGAGGGACGAAGAAGCCGTCGGTAAAGAAACCGGCAAAAGCGTCAAAGAATCCCCAGAATCCGTACAAGACCGCTAAAGCGAAGGGTATACCCGTCAGAGGTTTTACGGTTAGCTCGGCGAGGACGCTTCTAATCGTCGACCTTTCGGTGCCGTATTCGACGGTTTCCCTTGCTACCTTATCGATTAATCTCCATCTTTCTTCGGGATCTAGGTTCATATTATAGGTTGGTGACTTTTTCTCTCAAATCTTCTATATCTACGCGATTTGCGGCTGGAACTTTTTCCACGAGGGTTGAAATTCCTTTTCCACTTATAGCTACAGTCGGTACTACTGGCACCCTGAGGATCTCTTCAAGACGCACGACGTCGATCCTTAGGTCGTGCTTTTCCGCGTCGTCCCACATATTCAGGGCAATTAGCGTTCGATAACCTCTTTCCATGATTTCGAAAGCCAGATAAAGCCCCCGCTCGATTTTTGTCGAATCTATTACAACTACAACTATCGGGTCGTCGTGTTCCGCAAGGATGTCCAGAGCGACTTTCTCTGCCTCGTCTTTTGGGTCAGTGGAAAAAGTTCCCGGGACGTCGATTACTTTGTATTCTTTACCGTCTATGTAGGTGTAACCTTCAGTGAAATCGACCGTGGTTCCCGGGTAGTTGGATTCAGTTATGTTCGCTCCCGTGAGTCGGTTAAAGACGGCGCTCTTCCCGACGTTAGGATGACCCATTAGAAGTATCGCCATTATTCACCTCGACGAAAATATCCTTTGCCAGATTAAGCCCCAGTGATGTCGTGGACCTGTCTATGGTAATTACTACGGGTCCGTTTATCGGTTGTTTGGTATCCATCCTGATCGTTTTCCCCTCTCTTATCCCTCTACCCAGTAATTGATCCTTCAGGCTTCGGTTTATCTTCTTGATGACGCCTTTCTCCCCGTAGTCCAATTCCGAGAGTTTTTTCGTGTCTGTCAAGTCTTACGCACCTTTACTTTTTTTGCCATGCCTCGCCCAATAGTCAAGATGTTTCCGTCGATGCTGACCGTTACCGGACCCCGGGTGGAGATGACTTTTAAATTTACCCCTTCGGAGATACCTCGAAGGGCCAGTTTTTGCCGAAGGCTGGATCCGCCCAGTATGGATATTACTCTTGCCCGCTGGTTTTCCTCCAGGTTCTTTAAAGTCATCTTGTATTATCTTTTATTCCCCCTGCTCGTGACTTTTGTCGCCGGTGGCCGGTGGAAGCTCTCCGTGTTCGGAAAAGTAGTCGAAGTGTTTAAGCCATCGGGCTTCACCCTCAGGGCAACTCTCGACGAAATCTATGAATTTGTTCAGCTGAACTATGGATTCTTCGCTCAAGCTATGTTCAACCTTGCAGGCGTCTTCGTCGGCCTGCTCGGGAGACACCTGAAGAAGTTCGAGGAATTTTTTTATATTTTCGTGGACTTCCGATACGTCTTTGGCTACTTCCCTGCCTCGTTTCGTCAGGGTTACACCCTCGTATTTTTCGTAGTTTATGAACCCTTTTTTCCTTAACTTGTCAAACATTTCCGTTACGGAGGGTGCTTTTACGCCCAGATCGGAAGCGATCTCGTTGGTCTTGGCGTGTCCTCTTCGGTTTAAAGAATTATATATTGCCTCTAAATAGTCTTCTAAACTTTGCGTGGCCATAATATAATTAGGTAAGCCTAATAATTTTAAGAATTATAAATCGGATTGGCGTCTCGTTCAACCCTGCGGGGTTTGGGTCGAAAGCTGCTTCTTTGAGTCCTGAAATAGGCCAGCCCTTATTCTTCTCCTTTAACTGTCAGGTCAATAATTTTTCTTATTTCCGAGAGGTACTCTTCGGGCAGGTCCTCTATAGCCGGTTCGACGAAACCCTGGACAATAAGTTTCGTTGCTTCTTCTTCATTCAGTCCACGGCTCATCAGGTAGAACAGCTCTTCTTCCTTTATTTCACCTATAGCTGCCTCGTGAGAGAGTTCCGCGTCTTCTACCCGGGAGGAGAGACCGGGATAAGTCTCCATCGATGCTCCGTCGTCCATTACCAGACCGTCACAGCTTATGTGTCCTTTAGTGCCAGAGGCAACTGCGTTTATCTTTCCCCTGGTAATAACTTCCGAATCGTCCATTATGACGGCTTTACTGTTATTTATTCCCGTAGAGTTTTCTCCTTCCAGGTGGATAACGCCCCCGAGGTCGACGTGAGATTGCTCTTTTGCCAGGATTATGCTGTCCACGTCCACGCGCCCGCCCTCTTCAACCCAGTAATGGGGATCGGTTATGTTTGATTTTCCGGGGCCTAGCCCAACCGAAGTAATTGAAAATTGAGCGTCGCGTGCCACCTTTACCCGTTGAGTGGGTCGAGTATGGACGTACTCGGGCCAGTTTTGGAGGACGGTGAGGTCCAGTTTCGCCTCTTCTTCGATGTAAGCTTCCGTCATGTCGAGGTGGAGCGAGTGTTTCGAGAGTATCGGAGAAGTACAACCCTCTATTAACTTAATTTCACTATTCGGTTCTGCCAGAATCACTATGTGGGGAGCCTGTGCCAGCGCCTCCTGCTGAATGAGAAAGAAAAGGTGCAGCGGTATCTCTTCTTTGACTCCCTCCTTGACCCAGAGGAAGACTCCTCCATTCCAGACGGCTGTATGGTAGGCGGCCAGCTTGCTGGCGCCGGGATCGTAAAGCTTCATGAACCTCTCCCGGGCCTCGGGATAACGTTTTAACGCTTCGTTCATCGGAGCCATGATCACACCCTTTTTCTCCCACTTCTCCCGGAACGATGAATCAATCATTCCCGTACCGTCCTGAATGGTCAACCCGGCGATGGCTCTTTGCTCCATCTCGTTGATTCCCAGTTCGTCCAGTAAATTTTTGGTCTCCGGGGGTAAGTCGTCCAGGGTCTCGATTCCCTCGGCGGGAGTCTTCTCCTGGTCGGCCAGGAATTCCAGCGGCTCCGAAATTATCGGATCAGTTTGAGGAGCCGACTCGAACGCCCGCAGCCCCCGGTAACGAAGATCGGTAACCCAATCCGGTTCGTCCTTTTCTTCCGTAATTTTCTCGATCTGACGTTCGATTGATACTTCTTTTTGTGATTTTGTCCCCGTATTATTAATTGCAACCACACTCCTCGTATATCCGGTTGAACCCTTTTTCTTCTACTTCCCGGGCAAGGTCTCCCTCCCCGGAAGTAACGATTTTTCCGTCCCTGAAGAGGTGGACCCGGGCATCTTCGAGATCGATTTCTTCCAGCAGGCTTCCGTAATGGGTAATTAGGACTATGGTCGTTCCCCGCTCGTGAAGCCAGTTGATCTGGTCGGATATCAGTTCCAGCGAGTCGACGTCAACGCCGCTGTCCGGCTCGTCGAGAATGAGGATTTCCGGCTCTAGCAGACGAGCCTGTAATAGTTCCAGTCTTTTTCGTTCGCCCCCCGAAAGTCCGGCGTTTATATTTCTAGCGAGAAGGTCTTCTGAAAACCCTAGTTCTTTTGTCACAATCTCTATTCTCTCTTCAATTTTCTCCGTTCCTTCTACTCCATCAAGTTTTTCCAGTACCCTGGTTAGAAACCTCTTTATGTTGACACCGTTAATTCTGGGAGGATGCTGAAATCCCATCATCAATCCCTCTCTTAACCTCTCGTCCGCTTTCAGATCCGAAATTTCCCGGTCTCTGAATTTTATTGAACCCTCGTAGTCGTTATATTCCGGGTGTCCGGCCAGCGTTCTCGCCAGCGTCGATTTACCGGAACCGTTAGGTCCCATGACCACGTGGAGTTCGGATTTGCCCGCGCTGAAATTTAAGTTCTGGAGAATGTACCCTCCGCCTTTTTTCACTCCTAAATCCTTTACTTCTAACATTCTATCACCCGGTGAGTTCCGTAGAATACCTCGAACTTTATCCAAACTAGACGATCAAGTCCCGTAGCTTGGCCGTTATTCACAGACTCAATGGCGTGAAAGGCTTAGGTTTAATAAGTCCCAGGCCTCTCGAGCCTCAAAAGTAGACTAAAATACTCAACAATACAAAGATATTTTAATTGACTACGGTGCTTCGATCAATGCAACTTAAATCTTTCAACATCGTATGAAGCCCTACTTAATTTATGGAGGTTACCTTAATTATTTTTTAGAAGTTCCCTGCCCCTTACCTGACAACTGATTTAACCTTTAAAACTTGGCAGTAGACGAAATCCGGAAGCCAGGTAAGGGGTAGGGAGCAGTTATTCGGACCAGAGGGATAGATCCGCCGTGTCGATGAAAGCACTGAGTGTAAGAAACTTCAAGCCCCGAGCAGGTCCGGGTGACCACCGGCCTCTTAGTTGCTCTGGGAGGTTAGTTTCCATAAAATATTCTCATGTACTTCGCGACCACTTCAGAGAAAGTTAAAGTTATAGATCGTAAAGCGACAAAAGAATGGGGCTTGCCTTCCTCCTTGCTGATGGAGAACGCGGGTAGAAGTTCCGTCAAAGTCATTAGAGAGGAAATATCTCCCCTGCCCGAAGAAATACTTGTTGTCTCTGGCAAGGGGAATAACGGTGGCGACGGCCTGGTAATTGCCCGAAGGTTGATAGATCTTGGCTTTCAGGTGGAGACTTTTGTGCTCGGGGAAAGAGGACAGTTGGCCGAGGAGACGGAAAGGAACGTGGAATTGCTGGAGAGGATGACCGAGAGGGTTAACTACTGTAGCCCTGGCGACGAATTGCTGGTCGATAGCATAGAAAAGAACCCTCCGTTGATTATCGATTCGATTTTTGGAATCGGAATCGAGGGTGAATTGAGGGGAAATTATCCGGAACTGATAGATGTTATCAACAATTCCAGAGGGAAGACGGTGGCTATCGACATTCCTTCCGGGTTACCGGCCGATAGTGGAAGCCCTCCCGGTCCGGCCGTCGAAGCTGATTTGACTGTAACAATGGGATTTATCAAACTTGGTACCCTGTTACCGGTCGCGAAAAAATACGTCGGAAGGCAGCGGGTAGCTTCGGTCGGGTATCCGGAAGTGTTGATTCGGAAAGAGGCCGAAGTCTGGGAAATGGTGGATGGACAGGTTGCAAGAAAACTCCTGCCCGATCGGCCCTCCGGTGGTCACAAGGGGGATTTTGGGCGCTTGCTTGTCGTAGGAGGTTCCACTGGAATGACAGGGGCGCCGATACTGGCCGCGAAAAGCGGGGCCCGATCGGGGACCGGTTTGGTATATCTGGCGGGTCCGAAATCCGGAAACCAGGTATTCGAGGCAAACCTGATCGAGGGACTCACGGTACCTCTAACCGACGAAGGGGGGTATCTTGGCCAGGGTTCTGTCGATTCGCTTCGGGAGGCAGCCAGGGGTAAAGACGCCGTCGCTCTCGGGCCGGGCCTGGGTAGAAAGGAAGGAACGGGTGAGTTGGTAGTGAATTTTCTCGGTCAATTATCAAAACCTGCCGTACTGGACGCTGACGGGGTGGTTGCTTTTTCGGATAAGGTTGACGCCCTGGAAGAAATAGACGAGCTGGTACTGACCCCCCATCCCGGAGAGCTTGCCAGATTGCTTGATACTACCCCCGGTGAAGTAGATAAAAAGAGGTACGAGATCGTCCCCGACCTGGCTCAAAAACTAGGAGTAACCCTGCTGTTAAAGGGTGTACCTACTGTGATCGGCGCGCCCACCGGTGAGGTAGCACTGGCTAGTTGCCCGAATAGTGGATTGGCAAAAGGTGGTAGCGGAGACGTCCTGACAGGATTAATCGGTGGTTTCCTGGCTCAGGACCTATCCACTTTTTCCGCGGCCCGGCTGGGAGCCTGGGTCCACTGTAAAGCGGGGAAACTTGGGGCGGAAAAGTGGGGCCAGGATTCGCTGCAGCCCGGAGACCTAATAAAACTTATTTCGCCTGCTTTAAAGGAATTGAGGAAAGAAAAGGAGGGGCTCTACGAGTGGAAATGAGGTTGATTGATACGCACGCTCACGTGGACTTGGAACACTACGACGGCGATCGTGAAGAAGTCGTGGAAAGGGCGAAGAACGCGGAGATTGGATTCATCAACATGGGGTTGGATATCGATTCAAGCAAGAAATCAGTTAACCTTGCGGAGACAAACGAGGGAGTCTATGCCGGAGTGGGTTTCCACCCTCACGAGGCCAGCAGTTTTGGAAGTCCCGATCCGAAAAGACTAAGGAAACTATCCAGGTCCGACTCGGTGGTGGCAATAGGAGAAATAGGGCTCGATTACTATAGAGATAATTCTCCCAGGAAGGATCAAAGGGAAGCGTTTCGGACTCAACTTGACCTCGCCTGCGAACTCGGTCTTCCGGTTTCTGTACATAACAGGTCCTCGACGGAGGACCTATTGCGCCTGTTGAAGGAAAGGGACGAGGTACCTCGGGGCGTAAGCCACAGCTTTTTCGGGGATTACGAGCTGGGGCTGGAGTTCTTAGATCTGGGATTTTATCTCGGTTTGAGTGGACCGTTGACGTTCGGCGGTGAAAAAGAACTCAAGGAAGCGGTGAAACGTTTTCCGCTCGACCGTCTGGTGCTGGAGACTGATTGCCCGTTTCTGACGCCCGTACCACATCGGGGGGAACGGAACGAGCCGAGTTACGTCAGTCACGTGACGGAAGAAGTCGCGAAAATTAAAGGTATATCGGAGGAAGAAGTCTCTGAAAGAACTACGGAAAATGCAGTGAGGTTGTTCGATATAAATGGTGAATAATCCGACGGAGTTTGGCATGGTGCTGGGCGCCCATATGTCGATAGCGGGTGGTATTGATAGTTCCGTGGATAGAGCCGCGGACCTCGAGATGAATGCCCTTCAGATATTCTCCCACAACGTTCGGTCCTGGAGCACGAGGGAGTTGACCGAGGAAGAGATCCGCCAATTTAAAAAGAAGAGAGAGAACTTTGGCGTGGACTACGCGGTAGTTCATACGAGTTACCTGTTGAATCTTGCCTCGCCGAAGGACGACCTCTGGGAGAAGTCGAAGAAAGGGCTGATCGAAGAAATCCGCCGAGCCCATTTACTGGGCATTCCGGCTATTAACACACACATAGGCGCTCATACCGGATCCGGCCTGGAAAACGGTATAGATCGCCTGATTGCCGCCCTGAAAGAAGTCGAAGGGACTGATGAATTCGAGGGATCCGAGGTGAAAATCCTGCTTGAGAATACGGCCGGGGCCGGGACAAAACTTGGTTCGGACTTTGCCGAACTTGGCAAGGTACTTGATGAACTGAATAACTCGGACCGGTACGGAGTTTGTATAGATACCTGCCACGGATTCGCTGCGGGGTACGACTTCTCAACTGAGGCCGGCCTGAAGGAAACTCTGGAAGAGTTCGACCACGCAGTTGGACTTGACAGGCTGGATCTTATCCACCTCAACGATTCGATCGGCGACCGAGGCTCTCACAAAGATAGACATGCCCACATTGGCCGGGGTAGAATCGGAGACGAGGGGTTTGCCGCGGTGGTAAATAACCCCGACCTGAGAGAGCTGCCTTTTATTCTGGAAACGCCAAAGGAGGAGCTGGACGGGAAAAAGGCGGACCGAGTAAATCTGGACAGGGTAATGTATTTAAGGGAATAATTGCTCTACGGTAAACCGTCAATTGATGACCGATAGGACGGTCAAAAGTTGATATTTTTTGACCCTTCTATTAATATTTTATCCGAATAAATTTACCTTAAAACTACAGCCCAAGATCATATATTTATCGGTAGCGGGGATTCCCAGCCTAGAACAGCAGGAGATTCGAGCATTTTTGCTTGGGTGGTTTCGCTTAACGTACTTGCTTGAATGAGAAACCCCTGAAGCTAATATAAAGCAACAGTCAATTCACGGCTAATTTACGTAGGATGGGAGGTATAGGATATGGAAATATTGAAAGTTGCTTCGAGTTCCAATCCTAATTCCGTTGCCGGTGCAATTGCCGGGGCGATTGAATCGGACGGTATAGTTGAAGCCCACACCATCGGTGCGGGTGCGGTAAACCAGGCCGTAAAAGCGGTTGCAATTGCCCGTCGGTTGCTTGATAAAGGGGAAGAGAACTTGAAAGTTATTCCTGGCTTTATTGACCTTGAAATCGAAGGTGAGGAGAAAACGGGCATTAAATTCGTGATCAATATGGAGCAAGGTTAAGGTACAATCCGTCTTATTAACTCTTCTCCCCCGTTTCAAATACTTTCTCTATAATTTCACCCTTTCGGGTTTTTCAAATTGAGATGATAAAAAGAGAGATAACGAGGGTATTAGCGGAAAGACTGGAAGAGCTCAATTTTGAGCTTGACCGGAACGATATCGACGTCGAAGAGCCTTCCAACGATGAATTTGGTGATTTTGCCTCGAACGTTGCTCTTGAACTAGCTGCTGAAACTGATCTCTCTGCCCGGGATCTTGCCAGTAGTATCGTGGAAGGAATTGAGCGCGAACTTTTTTCATCGATAACCGTGGCGGGTCCGGGTTTCATAAACTTCCACCTGGAAAAAGACTTCCTTACTGATAGCCTGTCACAGTTATTAGCCAGTTCAGATCCCCTTGGGGGAATTTCGGTCGACGAGAAAGAGACCATTCAAATAGAGTTCGTATCCTCCAACCCGACCGGCCCACTTACCGTGGGCCACTGCCGACAGGCAGTTCTGGGTGACGTGCTTGCTTCTCTTTACAGGGCACTGGGTTACGAGGTGGAGACGGAATACTACTTCAACGACGAGGGGCGTCAGATGAATATCCTTGCCCGGACCCTCTGGGCTCGGTACAAGCAGGCACTCGGGGAAGAAGTTGAAATTCCCGAGGACGGATACAAAGGTGAATATTTGGTTGATATTGGGGAAGATATCGCTTCAGAGCACGGTAGTGAATACTCCCGCTGGAACGACGAGACGGCGGACTTTTTCAAGAAGATTGGTCTTGAAGAAATGATTGGGAGGATCAAGGAGGACCTGGACCTGTTAGGGGTCCAGTTTGACAGCTGGTTCCGGGAATCGAAACTCCACAAGGAAGGCAAAGTGGAACAGGTTCTTTCAGCTCTCGACGAGCGGGACGGGACCTATGAACAGGGTGGCGCCCTGTGGCTGAAAGCCGAGGAAGAAGGAGCACCCAAGGATGCAGTGCTGGTTAAAAGCAATGGAGATCCCACGTATTTGCTTCCCGATATTGCCTATCACCTCGACAAGCTGGACAGGGGTTACGACAGGGCGCTGGTTCTGCTGGGAGCGGATCATCAAAGACACGTCGAAAACATGAAGGCGGCCCTGAGGGTACTCGGGTTTCCTCGGGATTTTTACCAGGTATTGATAAATCAATTCGTGAGCCTTTCGAACGAAGGCGAGGTAAAGCGCATGTCCACCAGGGAAGGGGAGTTCGTAACTCTGAAGAGCCTGGTGGAAGACCTGGGGAAAGACGTCGTTCGCTATTTCATGGCCGCCCGCAAGCCGGAAAGCCACCTGGAGTTCGACTACGAACTGGCAAAGAAGGAATCCATGGACAATCCGGTTTATTACCTGCAGTACGCTCACACGAGAATTGCCAGCATATTTGAAAAAACCGAGTACGCCGACTTGGAAGAGAGTTTCCCGCTGAAGGAAGTTGATCTCAGTGAGCTGGGGAAAGACGAAGAGATCGAACTGGTCAAAAAGCTCGACAAGTTTCCGGAGATGATCGAGATTGCAGCCGGCGATTACGGATCTCATCACCTGGTAAGTTACGGGGAAGATCTGGCGTCGACGTTTCACCAATTTTATAACAAATTTAAGGTTTTGACGGAAGACGATGATATAAGCCGGGCTCGTCTCGCTCTCTGCAGGGGCGTTCAATTAGTACTCAAAAAGTTGCTAAACCTGCTTGGAGTTTCGGCGCCCGAAAAGATGTGATACCTGGTTTCTGGAGGAGATTCTCGTAAATGAGCTGGTTTGACAGGCTGAAAAGTGGGTTGAAGAAGACGAGCAACAAACTCGTCGGGCGTATTGAAGGGGTAATTGGAAGCTATAGTACAATCGAGCCCGAACTCCTGGACGAAATAGAAGAACTGCTGGTTACGGCCGATATCGGGATGGAAACGGCTATGGAGATAATTGGCAGGGTGAAGGATCGGGTCGAGAAGGAAGAAGAAACGGATCCTTCACGCGTCGAGGATTACCTGAAAGACGAACTCAAGGAAAAGTTAAGAGATGCCGAAGAACCGCTTGAGTTAAGAGAAGACGGGCTCACCGTAATGCTGGTCATGGGAGTCAACGGGTCCGGAAAGACTACTACCATAGCAAAAATAGGGGGTAAGTACGTTTCTCAGGGTAAGGACGTGGTCTTTGCCGCATCCGACACGTTCAGGGCGGCGGCGATAGAACAGCTGGAACTCTGGGCGGATAAAGTTGGGGCCAAGGCGATAAGTCATGATATCGGAGCTGATCCGTCGGCCGTGGCTTACGACGGGCTGGATTATTCTGTGAACAACGATGCCGATCTGATGTTGATCGACACCGCGGGGCGCCTGCAGACAAAGCATAACCTCATGGAGGAATTGAAGAAGATCAACCGGGTGGTCGAAAAGAAGCTTGGCCGTCCGGTGGACGAAAGGTTGCTCACTATAGATGCCACGAACGGGCAGAATGGAGTCTCTCAGGCGGAAAAGTTCGATGAGGCTGTCGGTCTTACCGGGATAATTTTGACCAAACTGGATAGCACCGGCAAGGGAGGAGTGATATTCCAGATAGTCGACGAGTTTTCCGCTCCTATAAAACTGATTGGAGTTGGTGAGGAACAAGAAGATCTGCACGAGTTCGATAGAGAGGAATTTGTAGAAGCACTGTTTAGATAACTTACCAAAATAAACGGGAGGTTTGTTTATGGATTACGTCTATTTTTTTGGAGCCGGAGAAGCTGATGGCTCGGAAGAACTGGAAGATGTTCTCGGTGGTAAAGGTGCCAATCTGGCGGAGATGACCACTATTGGTATACCCGTTCCAGCCGGGTTCACGATTTCGGCAGAGGTCTGTCAGTACTACTATAGGCACGATGAAACGTACCCGGAGGGTCTCGAGGAATCAGTTGACGAGAACCTCAGGAAACTGGAGGAAGTAAACGGTCGAGAATTTGGCGACCCTGATGACCCATTGCTGCTTTCGGTCAGGTCCGGAGCGGCCGTTTCGATGCCGGGCATGATGGATACCGTCCTGAATGTCGGCCTGAACGAGGAGACCTTACAGGGACTAGTTGAGAGAACCGGCAATCGAAGATTTGGCTGGGACTCTTACCGCCGACTGATTCAGATGTACGGTGAGGTGGTCAAAGGAATCGACGCCCGGGAATTCGACCTGGCACTCGAAAACATAAAAGAAGAAAAAGGCGCCGAGAACGACACGGATTTAGATGTTGATGACCTGAAAGAGGTCGTTGACAAATTTAAGGAAATTTACGAAGAAAATCTCGGCGAAGAATTCCCGACGGATCCTCGCGAGCAGCTCTGGGGCGCTACAGACGCAGTATTTGGGTCCTGGAATAACCCGAGAGCCATAAAGTATCGTGAAATCAACGATCTGCCACACGATGCCCTTGGAACTGCTGTAAACGTTCAAACGATGGTCTTCGGGAATACCGGAGAAAATTCGGCCACTGGTGTCGCGTTCACCAGAAATCCGTCCACGGGGGAAAAGAAACGTTACGGAGAATACCTGAAAAACGCCCAGGGAGAGGACGTCGTGGCAGGAGTAAGGACGCCTAAAGACATAAAGACGCTAAAGGACGAGATGCCCGAAGCCTGGGAAGAACTGGAGGAGATTTTCCAGAAACTGGAAGAACACTACAAGGACGTCCAGGACGTCGAGTTCACGATAGAGAATGGCAATCTCTATATGCTCCAGACCCGAACGGGGAAAAGAACCGCAAAGGCCGCAGTAAAGATTGCGACCGACATGGCCGAAGAGGGTCTAATCGACGAGAAAACGGCGGTGGGACGCATCGACCCGGAAACTCTGGATCAGCTGTTGCACCCCTCTTTTGACGAGGAAGCGGAGAGAGAAGTACTTGCGAAGGGAATCAATGCTTCGCCCGGCGCGGCAGTTGGAGAAGTAGTCTTCACGGCTGAAGAGGCCGTCGAAAAGCGAGACAACGACGAAAAGGTCATCCTTGTCAGGACGGAGACTTCTCCGGAAGACATCGACGGACTCGAGGCAGCCGAAGGGGTGTTGACCTCTCGTGGTGGAATGACTTCTCACGCCGCAGTTGTCGCAAGAGGCATGGGAAAACCGGCCGTCGCCGGCTGTGGCGCCATCGATATAGATTACGAAGCGAATAAATTTGAAGTTGACGGGACGACCGTAAATAAAGGCGATTACATATCTATTGATGGGACGACGGGCGAAGTCATGCTTGGTGAGGTACCCACCGTCGAACCGAAGATGGGCGAAAGCTTTCAGACGCTTATGGAGTGGGCGGACGACGTCCGGGAGCTCGGTGTAAGAACAAACGCCGATACTCCTGAGGACGCGGGAAAAGCCAGAGACTACGGAGCAGAGGGAGTGGGCCTGTGTCGAACCGAGCACATGTTCTTTGGTGACGATAGACTTCCCTATATTCGCCAGACTATAATGGCGGAAGATCGGGGAGATCGGGAAGAGCACCTCTCCGAGCTGGCAAAGTTCCAGAAAGAAGACTTCGAAGGGATTCTCGAGGAAATGGAAGGCTTACCTGTCATAATCCGATTGCTTGATCCTCCTCTCCACGAGTTCCTTCCGGATTCTGAGGACGAGATCGAAGAGTTTGCCGCTACATCAGGCATGGAACCGGAAGAGGTCAAAGGCAAGTTGGAAGAACTCGAGGAATTCAACCCGATGCTCGGTCACCGTGGCTGTAGATTGGGAATAACTATGCCCGAGATATACGAGATGCAGGTCGAGGCAATCCTTAGAGCAGCAGCTGACCTGCAGGAAGCGGGCGTGGATGCGATACCGAAAATCATGGTACCGCTTGTCGGAGATCCCAAAGAGATGAGGCGTGTTAGGAAAACGATTAAAGGCGTAGAAGAAGACGTCAGGAAGTCGTTTGGCGTCGATCTGGAGTACGAGATAGGCACGATGATAGAAATACCGAGGGCCTGTATCCTTGCCGACGAAATTGCCGAGGACGCGGAGTTCTTCTCATTCGGGACCAATGATTTGACTCAGCTCACGTTCGGTTACAGCCGTGATGACGCCGGAAAATTCCTGGAAGAATACCTAGAGGAAGGCGTACTGGAAGACAACCCGTTCGAGACTCTGGATGCGAAGGGCGTAGCCCCGATGATGAAGATGGCCACCGAACGAGGTAAGAAGACCAACGAGGACATATCAATAGGGATCTGTGGAGAACAGGGAGGAGATCCGGCCTCAATAGAAATAGCGAAAGAAATCGGGCTGGATTACGTCAGTGCGTCTCCGTTCCGTGTGCCCATTGCCCGGTTGGCCGCTGCTCAGGCCGAACTAGATACTTAGGAAGAATAGTTGATTTAGACCGGTTAGATCAGGACTTTACGGGGGAGCCGTCCGGCTCCCCTTTTTATTCTTCTAGCCAGACGAATTCAGCGAAATCTTGGAAAGTTCCCAGACGATTGAATTCGTCCCAGTTTCTAACGGGAGAACTCGTCGCGTAGAGAAAGCTCTCTCCCGGAAGATAAATTACCGGCAACTTTTCAGCAAATAACTCCTGGAACTCGTAGTAGTGCTCCTTTCTTTCCTGAAACCCGGTAGATTTCAGACCGTTTCGGAACAACCGGTCCATTTTCATTTCCCATTCGGTCAATGTCCTGTCAGGACCCAGGTTCCACAGGTGGAGTGGTCCGCCGGAAGTGAAGATATCTGATAGTGTAGAGGGCTCCCTGGGATTTGCCAGGGCGCTGGCAATTGCCGATTGGTGACTTCCGAGAATTAACTTGGAAGAGTAGTCGCTAAACTCCAGGCTCTTTATGTCGGCCCTCACACCAATATTATCAAGTCCCCCGGCGACGATTTCGGCCATCTCTGTTCTAACTCGGTTCTCCTTATTCACCGCAATTGAGAATCTGACCGGTTTACCTGTACTCAGTTCCCTCACCCCGTCTTCGTCGCTGTCATTGATCCCTAACTTTTCAAGTAGTTCCCGGGCCGCCTCGAGATCGAATTTACCCGGTAAGGTATCTATCATATTGGGGTCGTGGTAAGGTGACAGGCGGGAAATTGGCCCGTACTGGGGTTGACCGAACCCGTTAAATACTTTCTCGATTATCTCTTCAGTATCAATCGCGAGGGCCACCGCCCGCCTGAAGTCGGGCTCCCGAAATAGCTCGTTCAGGTCTTTCCGGTCCGTATTCCAGTTGAAGGTCAAGAAGTCCGAGTTCAGCGGTGCGGACCTGACCTTCCTTCCCGTTATTAGGTTCCAACCCTCCTCGTCCGCCTGGCTCAACAGGTAGGGCATATCTCGGATTTGAGGGCGAAGGAAGTCCGTCTCGCCGCTTCTAAACTTCAGAAATTCGACATCGTTGTCCTCTACTTTCACGACCCTATAACCGTCCAGGTAGGGAAGCTGGGTGCCCTGAGAGTCTACTTTATAGTAGTAGGGATTTCGGGTTAGGACTATTTCCTCTCCCGGAACGAATTTTTTCAGCTGAAACGGCCCCGCCCCGACTATCTCCTCGGGATTGTCGGCAGCTGTTTCTCTGTCCCAGGTCTCGTTGAACTCTTCCCCGGTAATGTCGACCAATTTGTGTTTCGGGTAAATTCCCGTACTGACCCGCCTTGGAAAAGGACCGTGGGGTTCGGGTAGCCTGAATCTAACCGTAAGTTGGTCTACGAGTTCTATTTCGGGAAACTCGCCTTCTACGCGGAGTATCTCTCTTTCTTCAGTTTCTACCTCCGGATTCAGAACGAGCTTCTCGTAGGTAAATAGCACGTCCTCCGCGGTTAGGGGTTGGCCGTCGGAGAACTTGAGTCCTTCTCTAAGGTAGAATGTGTAAACACGCCCGTTTTCTGAGACCGACCAGGATTTTGCGAAGGCGGGCACGATTCTGCCGTTTACGGGATTCACAGCAGTTAATCCGGCACCCATTATCATCTTCGTTATGTCCTTTGTTTCCTTCCTTTTCCCGAGTAGGTCGTTGAAGGTGTTCGGGAACTTCTCCGAGGAATACCGGACTTCTCCTCCGGGTTCTCCAGGAACCAGATCATCCATTTCCCACAGGTTGTCGTTTCCGCCTATCGGTACTATCAAAGGCTCCTCCGGCAGGGTTGTCTCGCCAGTGGTACCGACGGGACTAACTAATAGAAGAACGAGCGCGGTAAATAATATGTATCTAGCGCAAGTTTTCTTCATTATTGGCCTCCTTGAACCCTTGCTCCGGTTTTAAACATTCTATCAGCCAGGGCTACGGTGATTGCCTTCCTGTAATCGGAGGGCGCAAAACCGGTAGCGGCTGAAGCCATTCTCAGCAGCTCCCCCTGGGTTTTCTCGGACCGAATAAGTGCTCTGGACCAGGCATCAGCTGCACCGGCTCTAATTTCTGCCGTATTGCCGGAGAGTGCGAGTTCTTTGAGCTGATCGGATTTAACCTGATCCGAAGCCAACTCACCGAAAGCTCGACCCGAGGCTTCCCTAATCCAGCGGCTCTCGTTTTCGTCGGTGGCGATTTCTCTTAGGGTATTCAGGTCGGGATTTGGTGGCATCTGACTCGAGTAGCGGATTGCAAGTGCCCCTGCCGCTCCCCGCTTTATAGTTTCGTGGGAGGTAGAGGTGATCAGTTCGGTAAGCTCGTCAGCCGAGTAGTGATTTGGATAGATGTATTCGAGAGCTACAGAACCTGCTTTCCTTAGACCGCTGTCTTCCGCGCCGGTTGCTATAGCTTCGACCTCCCTCAACGAGTAGCCTTCAACCTCGTTAACGTTGAAGGCAAGATAGTGAAAACCAAGTGCCGAACTGGCGGCCTCCCTTACCGCCGGGATTTCTCCCGATTTAACTTTTTCTTCTAATTGGCTTGCCTTTTCCAGTGCTTCCTTCAGTGACCCCAGCCGTTTTGCGTCCTCGTACCTCCGGGTCAGCGCACTGATCACTGCATTCCGAAGCTGGTCGGTCCCGGCATTCTCCGCTATATTGATGAGTTCCGAAGGTGAGGTTTTTTGATTGATGTACTTCCTGGCGAGAGCTCTGGAAGCGGCCTCCCTGACCTCCGGTATGAAATCCGAGTCGGCCAGTTTTTCAAGCTTGTCTATTGAACTTCCGATAGCTGGGTTGGTCCAGCTAAAGAGAAAGGCTAAACCAACGATAATAACCAAGGATTTCGAACGAGCCGGCATTTTTCCACCCCTTGAAGTTTAACTTTTATATAAGCCTGCCCCCTTTGACTCCAGCGGACTACTGCGAGACGGGGCTGAGAACGTTTTCCAGGACTTCTCCGAGTCTATTTATCCCTTCCCTTATTCTTTCCGGGGTTAAGAGGGAGTAGGAGAGCCTCATGGTGTTTTGTCCTCCGTCATTGACGTAGAAGTGGTGGCCGGGGACGAAAGCGACCTTTCTTTCGAGCCCTTTTTCAAATACTAATTCTGCGTCGACGTTCTCCGGCAAGGTTACCCAAATAAAGAGCCCACCGTTCGGTTCAGTCCAGGATATTCGCTCGTCCTCGGGGAATGACCTTTTCATTTCCTCTATCATGGCATCCCGGTTCTCCTTGTAGTACTTTCTGAGCTCTTTTAAGTGTTCGGACAAGCTGTTGTTTTTTAACCAGTCGGCGGCGATCAACTGGGTAGTGGTCGAGGTACACAAATCGGTCGACTGTTTCATAGTCACCAGGTTGGCAAGTAGTTCCGACGGGCCCGCTACCACGGCCAGCCTCATCCCCGAAGAGAGTATTTTGGAAAGAGACGTGATAGTGATTACTCTGCCCGATACGTCGTACGTCCCAATGGGCTTCTTGAAATCTCCCGAGAACCTCACCCCGAAGTAAGGAGTGTCTTCTATGATCAACAGGTCGTGTTCTTCGGCGAGATCAAATATTTTTCTCCGTTTTTGCTTGCTAAGGGTTACTCCAGCTGGATTCTGAAAGTCAGGTATAACGTATATGAATTTAGCTTTCTTTCCGGCCGACTTCGACTCCTGTATTTTCTTCTCCAAAATTTCCATGTTCATCCCGTCTTTTTCTAAAGGAACCCCGACTTTTTCGGCCTGAAAAGTACTGAAAGCCTGAACGGCTCCGAGATATGTAGGAAGGCCACAGAAGACGAGATCGCCGGGATCCAGGAAGGCCTTGCATACCAAATCTATTGCCTGCTGGGATGAGTTGGTAGCAATAATATTATCCAATTCCAGATCGAGCCCGAATTCCGAGAGCCAGGTCGCCATTTCCTGTCGGAACTCCTCTATCCCCTCGGTGGTTCCGTACTGTAAGGAGTTCTGGTAATTGTCCCGGATTTGGCGAGCTGCGGATTCCGCCAGCCCTTCTCGCGGGAAGGTATCCGGCTTCGGCAACCCCCCGGCAAAGGAAATCACTTCTGGCTCCTGGGTATATTTTAATATCTCCCTTATTGCCGACCGCCCTGTATTTTTCGCCCTTTCCGATAGAAAAGAATTCATTTTTTACCCCCTCCACAAGTTATTTTAACCGGTAACGAAAAAAAGGCAACTACGCCGGAATTGGTCCGCCGGTTGTCGGACCACCGTAATATTATCTTTTTACTAGGTGCTCTCTCCCCCTTACCTGGCTGCCGGGATTTCCTCTACTATTAAGTTTTAAAGGTTAAATCAGTTGCCAGGTAAGGGGGAGAGAGCGCTTATTAGGGCAAAGCAGATAAATGCGCCGCTGGTGAAAGAACTGAACTGGAATTAATCTTCCACCGATTTGATAATTCTAGTCCCTACTTCGTTGAAGAT
>JAGXKX010000093.1 GCA_018335015.1 Candidatus Bipolaricaulota bacterium | reverse complement strand
TCATGGTATAGACAAATACCGTCAAATCCCCCACCTACTATCGGTGGCTCTTAGATCAGGCAATATATCAGCAGGGGACTTCATTTTGGCGGCTATAGGAAACGAAGTCTACCCCGATAAAGGCAATATAATAGTTTTAGGCGAGGTAGAACGGGAATTGGAAGAGCTATCCATAAAAGATCTCTTAAAACTAACCGACGGCGTTCGCCCGGCGGTATTGGATAAAGTGATGGAATTGGCCAGACGGATCGGTTTAGTTGCCCAAAGGAAGAAACGTATCGGGACGATTTTTACCTTAGGAGATTCTCAGGAAGTCCTGAAACGCTCCAAACAACTGATCCCCAATCCCTTTCAGGGGCATGAAGAAACGTCACGAAGGATAACCAACCCTGATACCCACGATTCCATCATAGAACTTGCAAAGCTAGACGGAGCCTTTGTAATCAGGGGTGATGGGTTCATTCAAACTGCGGGAACTTTCCTGGGCACGAAGTCCGAGGGAGACAAAGGGGAAATCTATCAGGAGAAGGAAGAATTAGAACTACCCGAGGGCCTAGGCACAAGACACGTTGCCGCAGCCGCTATCACCGCTTGTACGGAGGCTACTGCTATCGTAGTATCGGAAACGGATGGCAATATCAGGGTATTTGCCGGTGGTCAGATGGTGCTCAAGATGGACCCCAGCATGGACTACGGGGAAATTGAAGGAATATAAGGCAGATACCAAAAAGGATTTAATCGGACTTCTTATCGAGTAGTTAGAAACAAGCATTTTCTTCTCACTGTAACTCAATAATCTTCCCGCTTGATCTGGCATTAAACGAAACTTTTTACGAGAGGGATGTTAAAAAACCTATCTTATATTGCCACGCATCTTGGGATCCAAAATATCTCTCAATCCATCTCCCAGAAGGTTAAATCCCAATACCACAAACATTATGGCAAGGCCGGGGAAGGTCGAAAACCACCAGGCGACTCTGAGGTATTCTCTGCCGGCGCTGAGCATAGCCCCCCAATCGGGAGTAGGTGGTTGGGCCCCCAGTCCCAAAAAGCTCAAAGCTGCGGCGGAGAGAATGGCCGTGGCCAATCTCAGCGAAGAAAGTACCAATATGGGAGCAAGACAGTTGGGCAAAACCTGTTTTAAAATTATCTTGAAATCTCCGAGCCCTATAGACCGGGCTGCTTCTATAAACTCCTCCTCTTTAATTGAGAGCGTCGATCCCCTGACCATTCTGGTAAATATAGGAATGGACCAAACACCTATAGCGACCATTACATTGAACAAACCTGGTCCCAGTATTGCAACTACCACTAAAGCCAGAAGTATGCCGGGAAAGGACATCAGGATATCGATTCCCCTCATAACTATCTCCTCGTAGATTCCTCCAAAGTATCCCGCCGTAAGCCCCAGAGGCACACCTAGTCCTAAACCAATACCAATGGAAATTAGACCGATCATCAACGATATCCTGGAGCCGAATATGATTCTACTTAACAGATCCCTACCGTGTCCGTCGGTTCCAAGGGGATGTTTCATAGAGGGAGGATTGAGCCTGTCGAGAAGGTGTTGTTCGTTCGGTCCGTGCGGAGCTATATAAGGGGCAAAAATTGCCACGATCAGAGTAATGAAAATGACGGTTAGACCGAAGATAGCGTTATTGTTTGTTGCCAGTTTCTTAAGGATTTTTAAATTCGACATCTTTAACACCCGAGGAAGATCATATAGTTTGACATAATCATTCAGGAATACCTGATCCTGGGATCCAGAAAGGCATAAGTCAGATCCACAATCAAGTTAACCAGGGCAAAAGAAACAGCTAGCATTAAAACTGCACCCTGAATAGAAGGGAAATCCCTGGCGAAAATGGAGTTTATCATCAATCTGCCCAATCCGGGCCAGGCAAAAACAGTCTCAATTACGACCGTGCCACCCAGAAGATAGCCGAACTGCATGCCAGCCATGGTTACGATTGGGATAAACGCGTTTTTCAGCGCGTGCCGATATATTACAAAAGTTTCTCTCAGGCCCTTTGATCTTGCCGTTTTTATGTACTCTTCGTTCAAAATCTCCAACATGTTGGACCTAACCAACCTAACCAGATAGGCAGCAGACCCTACACCTAAAGCAACCGACGGCAAAATCAGGTGACGGAGCCACTCGAGCGTATAGGGATCTCCGCGTCCGGAAACGGGCAGCCAGCCTAGCAAAAGCGAAAACAGGAACATAAGCATCAACCCGCGCCAGAAGCTGGGCATGGAGACACCAAACAGGGCCCCGAGCATTGTTAAATTATCGATGAAGGTATTGTGATGCGTTGCCGCCGTCACTCCACCAATTATAGAAACTGACAGAGCAATAAATATTGAGACAACGGCCAACTCGAAAGTAGCGGGATAACGAGTAAGGAGCTGGTGCGCCACCGAACGACCTGTCCTGATAGAAGTACCAAAATCACCGTGCAGAAGCCCATTCATGTAATCGATATACTGAATATAAAGTGGTTTATTCAAACCCAATTTTTTCGACATCATCTTTACGTCTTCCGGAGAAGCATTTATCCCCGCCATGATCTGGGCGGGATTGCCGGGGATCAGGTGAACCATGGAAAAAGCTATTATAGTAACTGCCAGAACGACGACAACCAAAATAAAAAGCCTCCGGACGATATAGGTCAGCATTTATTTCGCTCCGTAAGTCAAAGATTCAATTTAAAAGACGGTAGCCATCCGAAAATGTTTGAACTCCTCTCGAATGGCTACCGATTACTGGAATCGTTATTTCTCCATATAAGCATCGACCAGATCAAGGGACCTGGGAGCAGTATATTTGTAATCCTTCAACTCCGTCGTATGGGCAACAATCCCCAGATGGTTATAAAGGGATATAAACTCGGCATCCTCCATGAAGATCATCTGGGCTTTATCGTATATCTCCTTTCTTTTCTTCTCATCGAAAGTCGTGATCCCCTCTTCTAGCAGTTTATCCAGTTCAGAATTGGAGTAATTGAAGAAGTTGGCCCTGCCTCCCGTCTTGACCAACGGGTTGAGGAACTTGGCCGGCTCAAAGGTGCTCTGCATCCAGCCCAGGAACACCATATCATATTTGGCAGCAAAGAGTTTGTCTATGAACGCGCCCCATTCCAAAACTTCCGTATTGGCGTCAACGCCCAAACTTCCCCAGGCATGGGTTACCGCCTCGGAAATTTCTTTGTCCCTGAGATACCTGCCATCAGGGGACATAATAGTGAAGGACAGTTTTTCTCCTTCCTTTTCCCTTACTCCGTCACCGTTTTCGTCAACCCAACCTGCTTCCTTCAGGAGAGCAGCTGCTTTCTCTTTGTCGAAATTGTATTTAGGAACGTCCTCGTTGTAAGCCCAGCTTTCGACTGGCACCACGCTCTTTCCGGGTACGGCCACACCTTTTAGAAAAGCTTCATTTATGGTGTCGGAGTCCACGCCGTAAGCGAGCGCCTTCCTTAACTTTTTGTCCTGGAAGAGCTTCTTTTCGACGTTAAACCAGAGACCCCTTATACTTGCATAGGGAGATTTCTGGACTACAATGCCTTTCCTCTTTTCCAGGTTTTCCAGCTGCTCTGGAGGTACTCTGAACATCAAATCCACTCCGCCGGTCTCCAGTTCAGCTATTCTGGACTGAAGCTCGGGAATCGGTTTGAAGATGACCTCGCCTAGCTTGGGTGCACCTTTCCAGTAATCCTCGTTCCTCACCAATTCAACATAGTTTGCTTGTTTGTAATCTTCGAACTTAAAGGGACCCGTACCCACCGGATGCAGGTCTACGTCCTTTCCATATTTTTTTACCGAGGCCGGGCTCATCATCATGGTAGCATTGTCTACTACGTATAGATCTATAAAAGCGGCATCCGGACCCGTCAGCTTGAACCGTACCGTATAATCGTCAACTACCTCTATTTCTTCTATCCTTTTGCTAAACTTTTCCCTTGAGGGAGAGGCTACCTCTGGATCCATAATTCGCTCGAAGTTAAATTTTACCGCCTGGGCGTCGAACTCGGTGCCGTCGTGGAACTTCACGCCCTCTCTCAAATGGAAGGTTATTTCATCTCCCTCCTCCGAAAATTCCCAGGATTTTGCCAGCTCGGGTATGACTTCTCCGTCGTAATCGTAGGTTGCCAGATGATCGAAAACCAAATCCGCGACCCTGCTGCTGGTAGCGTCCTGGATATCTACCGGATCTAGTTTCTTAATGTCCGTGGGATTGGCAATACGAAGAGTACCAGAACTATCTTCCGCATTACAAACACCCACCACCATAAACAGGCTCAAAATCAAAAAAACTGAGACCAAAACCGAAAACTTATTCTTCAAAATCCCACCTCCAAAAGTTGGATACGGTCACTTATTATAACGAAGCTATTTCTATAAACAACTTTTTTCCGGATTATTATTAATATTCCTAAATTTATATTCTTCTTTATTATCGTCGATAGATTAGACCTTACTTGAAACTAGAAAAATGTTTTTGGCAAAATAAAAATACACAAAGCGGCAAATAAAAATTAATTGCAAAAGACATGGTGTTCATCAAGTAGAGCCCTGCAAAATTCTATTGGAAACTAAAATCCGGTCTTTAATGTAATCTCGATGAGGTTTATATTGATGTATATTAAAGTTATACTCTACAAAACTATATATGATCAGTTCGATCGTTGCCGAGAAGATCAATAAGTTAAGAAGTATTCCTGGCCACGGATCATAAAAGAGTCAAAAACCCCGCACCAATGTACGGGACTTGTATAAAAGCAATCTTTAACTACTATTTTTATTCTTTTACAAAAGAAGACCCAGCAGTCAATCGAGGACAGAATCCTTGAGAAAGCATGCAGGCAATCTAAACGTTAATCTCGCATTCTGGTAAAAATAGAGGAATAGTGCTCGATTGACTGCTGGACAAAAACCAGCCGATTTCTCCCCAGGGGGTGCCCTGGGGTTTCCTCGGCTAATTTTGGTGATATATTACATTGCAAAAAAACGAAAAATCTAATAATTCGTATAACCTCAGACAGCGTATTGGATTGGTTCTGGGAGTAACTCTCTTTGTCTTAATCGCCTTTCTTCCAATTGAAATTCATAGTCCCGAGGCAAAAAGAACTCTGGCAATCGCCATCCTGATGGCGACCTGGTGGGTAACGGAAGCGATCCCGATACCCGCGGTCTCACTCCTGCCTCTTGTGCTATTTCCTTCGCTTGGAATTATGGATTCGGCCAGCGTCGCTTCACAGTACGGCCATCGGTTGATATTTCTCTTCATGGCCGGGTTTCTCATAGCCGTAGCCATGCAGAAGTGGGATCTACATAAGAGAATTGCCCTGTATATCATTCGAGCCATAGGAACGGGGCCCAAACAAATCGTCCTCGGGTTTATGGTGGCCAGCGGGTTCCTCTCCATGTGGATTTCAAACACTGCAACAACCATGATGATGGCCACTATCGGTCTCGCCGTCGTATCTTACGTAAATACCGCCCGACAGAACGATAGACAGGTGGAGGGTAAACTGCAGACCAACTTTGGAGTAGCCTTAATGCTGGGAATTGCTTACTCCTGCAGTATTGGAGGGATAGGGACGATAATTGGTACCCCTCCAAACGCCCTGCTGGTAGCATTCTGGGAGAGTAATTTTAATCAGAGCATCTCTTTTCTGAACTGGATGATTATGGGTATCCCGGTTGTCGTGATTTTATTACCGATAGCCTGGTGGTACTTGACCAACATAAGTAGCCCAATTCACCTTGAAAAGATCCCCGGCGGGGAAAACTTAATTGAGGATAAGCTAAAAGAGCTAGGCCCAATGGGGAAAGGGGAAAAGAGGGTCCTCGTAGTCTTCGTGTTAACTGCTTTCCTCTGGATAATAAGGAGTTTCTTAATCTCGCCCTACTTGCCAATGGTGCGTGACGCGACAATCGGCATGGCCATGGCGACATTGCTATTCTTGATTCCGGTAAACTTAAGCCGGGGCGAGTTTGCCCTGGACTGGGAATGGGCTCTCAAGATTCCCTGGGGGACGTTGATCCTGTTCGGAGGGGGGTTAGCCCTGGCCAGCGCAATAGAGGAGACTGGGTTGGCCAGCTGGATGGCGGCGAAACTGGACTGGTTCACCCACCTGCCTTTGCTGGTTTTCCTCTTACTTA
>JAGXKX010000092.1 GCA_018335015.1 Candidatus Bipolaricaulota bacterium | reverse complement strand
TATGCTTTGCAACCTGAAGCGAACGTGAGCTTGCTGTGGTATAGAAAAGACGAGTTCGACCGCCTGGGGTTGGATCCTCCCCACAGCTGGTCCGAATTGGTTGAGGTAGCCCAAAGGCTAAAAAAGGCTGGCTGGAAGTTTCCCCTTGCTTTTGCTGGAGGGACAACTGCTGGAGAAACAACTACGTATCAGCTCTTACCCCTTATTTGGGCAGCAGGAGGAGCAATATTGAAAAATGGAAAGGTCGGGTTGAAGGACGGAGGGGTCAAAGCGGTGAGGTTCCTTCACGATCTAGTCCATAGATATGAGGTAGCCCCAACTGACGTTCATGAATTTAGCTGGAACAAGCCCCTTCGTATGTTTGCGGAGGAAAGAGTAGCAATGGCCTTTGGGGGTTCTTACGAGAAAAAACGATTGCACCAGTATTCTGGCTGGAACGGGGAAGAGTTCTGGAAGCGAGTAGGCTGGGTGGCTCTGCCGGGACCGAAAAAAGGAGAAAGATACGCAACTGCGGGGGGGATGGTTTACGCCCTGTCGCGCCAGGCGGAGCATCCAAAGATGGCGGCGAAGATATTAAGAGAAGTAATGGATAAAAATGCCATAATCAATTTTTGCGGGAAAAACGATAGGGTGCCCACGACGAGGGGTGCAATCGAGGCCCTGGATTCCAGGATTTCACGTTTTTCTCACCAGATCTCGGCTTTACTGTCTTACGCCCAGGCACCACCGGGGCTAGTTCAATATGCCAACATCTCTGAACAATTACAATTGATGTTTGAGCGCGTTCTGCTTGATCAAACCTCTCCTGCAAAATCGGTAAAAAGAGCTTCCGAGGTTATAGCCGCCTTAAGTTAAGCGTTAAACTTCTCGTGAGCCTACCGACAAATTTCTTTTATATCCTGTTTATCATCCTCCTGTACGGGATAATAGAGCTCTCCTGCCAACTTGACAATTTTTTGAGACAAATGTATAATAAATTTGTAATTACAAATTATATTTTCTATCCGGTATGTGTCTACATAAGGATCTGTCTGAGCAATTGCTTTAAAGTATAGATATTTACTTTACGGGGGTGATAGAGCGAATAGTTTCCTATTTAGACGGGATAATTGAAGGGCAACCAATTTCTTTTTATCAATTTTAGACTTCTAAAATTAAATTAGTGAAGTTGTGTGAAGAACGATTCACCTACCGAGGAGGTAGTAATAATGTTGAAACGCGCGATAATAATCGGGTTAATTTTATCTGTTCTGGTTGGCGGTTTGATTTCTTTTGCCGCTTCTGGAAAACAAACAATAACATTTTGGACTACGGACAATGAACCGGACCGAGTCGCAGTATATAAACAAGTTGCCCAAAACTTTATGGAGAAACACCCAGACGTGAAGATAGAAATAGTCCCCATAGACGAGGGAAATATAAGTCAAAAAATTTCTGCGGCTGCAGCTGCTAACAACTTGCCTGACATTGTGAGAATGGGGATAGAGCGGGTGGCAATATTTGCCGCAGAAGGTCTATTGGATCAGGATATGGCCGAGCAAGTTATTTCCAGCATCGGGGAGTCGGATTTCCGTAACGGTCCTTTATCTATGGTAGTTGACCCGGCAACGGGTAAATATGCAGCCATTCCCTATGATGGATGGATTCAAGCGATTTGGTATCGTAAAGACCTCATGAAGAAATACAACCTTACCCCTCCCGTTTCCTGGGCAGACATAAACGCCGCTGTTGACAAGCTTGATAAAGCGGAGGAACTGGAATACGCTCTCACGCTGGGAACTGACCCCGGCTCAAACTATCCTCACCAGGTCTTTGAACAGGTTGCAATATCAAACGACGTCTGGCCGTTTGACAAAGAGGGTAACGTAACGATGGACACGCCCAAAATGGTTGCAGCCCTCGATTTCTACACCAGTCTTCAACGCGGTGCTGTCCCCGGTGCCCATTACTGGCGTACAGCCCGAGAGACTTACGAGCTGGGTCAGACAGCTATGCTGTTCTACAGTACCTACATCATGGATGACTTGGTTGAGGGTTCGGGCAAAGAAGAAGGGGGAAAGATCGAGATCCCCGTGGAGAGCTTACCACAAAAGACGGGATTTGCTTCAAAGATGGTTGGTCCTAACGGTTCAGCCACTTATGGGCAGCTAGTGACACTGGGAATCTTTGAGGGTGCCGACTCTGCTACCGCAGACGTTGTCGAGTATTTCCTACAGGAGGGCTACATCGACGTACTTAGCCTGGCGCCATTTGGTAAAGTTCCAGTGTTAAAAAGCGCAGTGGACGAATGGAAGACGCTTAGCCCTTTCTTCGAGTCCTATTCTGACGAGACGTTAAATCAGATCGCTAATGGATTTGAAAATATGCAACGATGGCTTTTCCGCCCTGACTATGACCCGACAGAAAGAGCGGTCATCGGAGACATTGAGGGACGCTTACTGATACCTCAGGTCATTAATAGAATAGCGATAGAGGGCTCGATGACGCCGGAACAGGGAGCTAAGTGGCTACAGGATAGAGTTGAGAAAATGCTCGCCGACCGAAAGTAACAAGCAGTTTGAATTAAAGAGAGGAGAAAGGCGGGGGCTTCCCCGTCTTTCTTTTTTTCTAAGGGGGTGCTAACATGTATCATTTGATACAGGAAGCTTCAGGGTGGTCCCCGGGAGCTAACTGGGACTCTCTTCAGGCGAGGGAAGCAAGGCTCGCTTGGGGATTAGTCTCTCCAACTGCCCTGGTAGTGTTTGGTTTAATCATCTTCCCCGCTTTTTTTAGCGGATGGATAAGTTTTCACGACGTATCACTCCGAAACTTATCTAGTATCTTCTCTGCCCCGTTTGTCGGGCTAGAAAATTACCACGAAGTCGTATCAGATTGGGCGTTCAAATTTCATAGTTGGCGCTCGTGGGGGGCTGCCATTACGAGCGTGGTTTATTCAGTCGTTTCAACCGCTCTCACCATTTTGGTGGGGTTGGTAGCAGCCCTTTTGTTGAATCGGAAGTTTAAAGCTCGAGGTTTAGTCCGGGCCACATTTCTTTTTCCCTACGTTGCCCCAATCGTTAGCGTAGCTTTCGTGTGGCGCTGGATTCTAGACCCTCAGAAATCCGGCGTGTTAAACGATATACTGCTACGTCTTGGAGCGATTCAGGACCCACAGGCCTATCTATCGACTCGAGGATTGGCACTCATATTGGTGATCGCGTTTACGGCCTGGCGATACTTTCCCTTCGCAATGTTGATGATTTTGGCTAGATTACAGGCAATCGACGGTGCTTTGTATGAGTCCGCAAGTGTCGATGGAGCAACGAGCTGGCAAAAATTTCGTTATATTACTATTCCCGAATTGAGATACGTACTTGGCGCGGTATTTATGCTCAGGCTGATCTGGACTTTCAACAAATTCGACGATATCTTCCTCCTCACCGGGGGTGGCTATGGGACCAACGTTCTTCCCATTTTGACTTATCAGTTTTCGTTTAGATCGTTCGATTTTGGGAAAGGAGCAGCCACTGCGATGATCTTGTTGGGTATCCTTTTGGTATTTTTAGGGCTGTATGTGGGCTTTTTCGTCAGAAGGGGTGAAGCGGCATGAGTAAATCAAATTCCAGCGAAGAGAAATTAAGCTTTATCGGTCACCTCGGCCGCTGGATAAACTGGCCCAGGTTTCTGCTCGCGGCAGGATTGACCTTCTTCCTGACGAGCATCTTGTTCCCGTTTTACTGGATGATTAGCTCGTCCTTTAAATCGTATGCTGAAATCGGTAGCGTAAGGCCAGTTTACTTTCCACCTACTTTTCGACTTGATGCCTATCAAGAGTTATTTAACCCAAATAATCCTCAGTTCTGGAACTTCGGTCGAAATTTGCTAAATAGTCTTCGTGTGGCCCTCCCCACCGCGATAATTGCCGTAATCCTCTCCTTGCTGGGCGCTTACGCCATAGCTAGATTGCGGTTCCGCGGCAAGGAGGTATTTCTGAATGGGGTGTTGCTCATATATCTATTCCCCGCCGTTTTGTTAATGATCCCCCTATTTGCAATGCTTTCCCAAATTGGTAACGTCATTGGATTCAGCATTCAGGATAATCTGTGGATACTAATTTTGACGTACCTTGCCCAGACGTTGCCCGTAGCGATATATATGCTCACGAACTACTTCAAAAGCATACCGTCGGAGATAGAACAGGCGGGATTGATCGACGGGTGTAGCAGATTAGGAGTTATTTGGCGGATTACCATTCCGCTTTCCATCCCGGCTTTGGTTTCTGTGGCGATCTATACGTTCATGATCGCCTGGAACGAGTTTCTTTACGCCCTGGTCTTTCTCAATAGTTCTGAGGCATTTACTGTTCCTCTTAAGATAAACATGATTTTCAACGATCCTACGCCACGTCCACACGTCGTGATGGCAGCTTCGACAATCACGACCATACCCGTAATAATCCTGTTCCTTTCACTACAGAAATTTCTCGAGGAAGGCCTAACGGCGGGTAGCGTGAAAGGATAGAAATGGAAGAGAGAATAATAAGGCGGCATTTAAACTTCCTTTATGGAGAATCACAGGCATCTTCTGTAGAGAAACAAATTCTCGATAAAGTAGAGGAATTTCGAGAACATCGTCAAAATGGATTGGATAGCCTTTCAGAGAAATACTTCTCCCAGGAAGACGCCGTCCTAATTACGTACGGAGATCAGGTGAGAAAGTCGGGAAAATCTCCGCTTCGTGCTTTGAACGACTTTCTAATACGATTTTTGCAGAACGAATTCAACACTGTCCACATTTTACCATTTTTTCCCTTTTCTTCGGACGACGGGTTCGCGGTAACGGATTATCGCTCTGTGAACCCAAAGCTCGGTAATTGGAGCGATATCGAAAAGTTGGGAACTCGGTTCAATCTGATGTTTGACGCGGTGATAAATCACATCTCTCGCCAGAGTCAGTGGTTTCGGCGATACCTGGAGGGAGACAACGAATTTGAGAACTTCTTTATCGAGGTAGATGATTCCTGGGATTTATCTCAAGTCGTCAGGCCTCGTGATAATCCTCTGCTAACGAAGGTCAATACGGCCAATGGTAGCCGACAGGTGTGGACTACGTTTAGCAGTGACCAGATTGATCTCAACTATGCTAACCCCGAGGTACTGGTAAAGATTATAGGATTACTGCTGTACTACGTCCAGGAAGGGGCAAAGATCATCCGCCTGGACGCGATAGCATACCTCTGGAAGAAGTCAGGGACTAGTTGTATAAATTTGGAGGAAACTCACCGAATAGTAAAAATCTTCCGGGCAGTTCTTAACCTTACTGCGCCGGACGTGGCATTAATTACCGAGACAAACGTCCCTCACGAACAAAACGTCTCTTATTTTGGGAACGGGGAAGATGAGGCCCAGTTGGTCTACCAGTTTACTCTTCCCCCTTTGGTGCTTCATACCTTTATTACTGGGGACTCAAGCAAGCTATCAGAATGGTCCGAAAACCTTGAATTTCCCGACACCGATGCTACGTTCTTTAACTTTCTAGCCTCTCACGACGGAATAGGGGTGCGACCGGCAGAGGGAGTCCTGACTGAGAGGGAAATCGATGAGATGGTCAAGCAGACGCGAGCCCATGGAGGAAAGGTTTCCTATAAGACTGACCATGACGAGGAGAAGAGTCCTTACGAGTTAAATATAACCTATTTCGACGCGTTGTCCGATCCCGAAGGAGATGAGCAAATGAAGCTCCAGGTGGACAGGTTTATGTCATCCCAGGCAATCATGCTTGCCTTTCGGGGAGTGCCGGGAGTTTATTTCAATAGTCTGATAGGGGGGAGAAACTGGGTCCAGGGGATGAAAGAGACAGGGAGAAAGAGAACGATTAATCGAGAGAAATTTACTCAGCGTAAATTAGGAAAGGAGTTAACAAATCCTAATTCATTGATGGCAACAGTCTTTGGTAGATACAAGGAGCTCCTGAGAATAAGGAAGAAGCAAAAAGCGTTTCACCCCTCCTCCGATCAACGAGTTCTGGACCTGGGGAAGGGGGTTTTTGCGCTATTGAGGGTCCCCGATGATCCATCCAAATTTGTCCTCTGCATTCACAGCGTGTCCCCAAATAATAAAACCATCGAGGTCGATCTCAGTTTTGAGGGGGTAAGCAAGGCCCAAGGTCTTCACGACCTAATTTCCGGGGAGTCGTTTTCCTTATC
>JAGXKX010000091.1 GCA_018335015.1 Candidatus Bipolaricaulota bacterium | reverse complement strand
ACTTCAATCCATCTTCGATGGTTGGTTAACAAACCAACTACGTTTTTGACGAAATCACGATGGCCCGGACACAGTATCAGTACTGGCTGACCCTACTTTCCGCTTGACACAAATGCTTTTTCTCCTTCCCTAAGGAGCCCCGAGCTTTTTCACGGTTTAATAAAACCGTAGGAACTACTTCGACTCCTTCTGCCAGATTATTGCTTTCTTTTTCTCGGGGGAGCTGTCAAAGAATCTGGAGACTCTAGGGTTTCAGCTGACTATGCTCGAAGTAGATGAGGAAATAGCGTATCGCGGGGTACTCCTCGGGCTTTTAGCCAGCTCATTTTCCAAGGGGATAAAGGTCGGCCGTTTAAATCTCAAACACCGGGGTATATAGGTGACCTCAATTCTATTTGGACTTGCCCACGGTCCACGATTCAGCGGGGTAATTCAACTGGATTGGTTTCCCTTTTCCATGACTTTTGTTGTCGGGTTTATCCTGGCGTGGATGACGTTGAAAACCATAAGCATCCTGGTCCCAATCGTTACTCACAATTTATTTAAATTTCAGCACAGCTTACGAGGATGCTAAAATAACACCAGCTATTAACCAAAGATAATTGATGTACCCTGATCTTTGCCGGGGCATGGCAGGTGTGGAATTTGAGTCGGACCCTCCTGCGATCTACAGATAAAAACGAACGATCGTCCGATTACCAATCCGACTCCTGGTTCTAATTTTTTACAATCTTTCGTACTTTAGGGGGTTCGACCGCTCCATTAAAGCCGGAGAATCCTGCCTTGCCTTCATATAGGGTTTTTATCTTTGCCTGTACCACCTGCTATCCACGCTCCTCCTGCCATATTCTCCCGCCGCCCTGTTATTTGCTTTATAGATCCTTTCGAAGTCGGTATCAATCGAACTACTGGCAATATCCACTCTGGCCCCTATCTCCACCGAGGTCAAGCCGTTGGCGTCAAACGCCCAACCCTCAAGGGATCTGACGCCGGCCGGAATTACGAGGGAGGTTAATTTGTTATCGTAAAATGCCGCCTGTCCAACGACTTCCAGGCTTTTAGGTAGTTCCACGGAGGTCAGTTCGTTTTTTCTGAATGCATCCTTTTCAATTTCTTTCACTCCCTCGCCAATCACGGCAGTGGTCAGGTTATTCTTTCCAAATAATCCCTCTTTAATTACTTCCACGCCGCCCGGCACCTTAACCGAGGTCAGATTATTGCTCTGGAAGGCTCCAGCTCCAATTGTTCTTACACTGGAAGGTATTTCGAGAGAAGTTAAATCATTAATCGAAAATGCCCAATCTCCGATTACTGTCATGCTATCGGGTAACTCCACGGAGGTCAGCTGGTTTTCCTGAAACGCCTGTTTGCCGATTTCTTTCAACCCTGAGGACTTTTCGACTTCTTCTCCATCCGCTCCTGCCCCGCTTCCTATTACAAGCGCAGTTAGCTTATTCTTTCCGAATGCCCCATCTCCTATGACTTCCACGCTGAAAGGTATCTCCACCGAGATAAGTTCATTAACTGCAAATGCCCAGTCTCCGATCACTTTCACGCTATCGGGTATCTTAACTGAGGTCAGGTTGTTTTCCTGAAATGCCTGGGTACCGATTACTACAACGCCTTCGGGTATCCTAACTGAGGTTAGCTCTTTTTTATAAAAGGCGCCTGTTCCAATTTCCTTCACGACAACTCCGGCTATTTTTGCGGGAATAATTATTTCCCGACCTCCGGCAGTATCGTAGCCTGTAATTGCTCCACTGCCTTTATCAAACTCAAAGTAAATTGAATCGGTCTCTTCCGGAGCTTCGGCCAGGACAGACTGTAGCAAGGGCGTCCAGTTAAAGACCAATGCAACCGAGATTATCAATAGAATTCCTACAAATTTAGCCTTGCTTCTTGCTCGATTTCTTTCAAACATATTATCTCCTTACGCGTTCATTTTATATGCCAGTTGAACACAACAACTTCACTCAATCCAAGGGAGTCTTATTGTCCCTGAGGGATGAATATTTGCACCATAAATCCTGGTTTTACCCAGAAAGAAAGAAATCCAGGTCCTTCCCCGGGTTTACAAATGAGGGTATATTTGAGCCGGGCTGTCCTGCAAACTACAGACAAAAACGAACGATCGTCCGATTACCAATCCGACTCCTGCTTCTAATTCTTTACAATCTTTCGTAATTTACGAGTTCGACCGCTCCGTCAAACCCGCTGGATTCGTACATCTTGCTCCTCAAGGGCAGGGCGAGGTCGGGATCAATTACCCATTCGCCCATCAGGCCCTCGTCGCCAGTTAATTTGCAGAGGAAACCCTCTTTGCCGGCAACCTTTTCGGTTCCGATGACCTCCATTCTACCCTGACCGTAGAAGCTCATCTTCTCGCCTACTTTCAGATCGAGTTCGCCGAACATCATCGAGTATATGGGGTTAACCAACAGATAGCCGATCGGTACTCCGTAACCGCTCCATGCACCGTATACCAGGTCACCGGTAAGCTCGTCCGAGGAGGATAATTTTACTTCCGAAATGAACCTAACCGTATATCCTCCGTCCTTATCCTCGAGTATTCGGAACTCGTATATCGAACTCTCTTCTCCTTCGGAACCCTGCCAGGTAACTTCAAAGCTGTAGCTTTCGTTTCCCCGGAATTCAAACGGCTCCCAGGTCGCTCCGTAGGAGCTCACACCCGTAAAAACCAGTGCTACTATGACCAACAAAACCGTAACAACTTGATTCGGTCTGTTTTTCATTAGCTCCTCCTTATAAAATTTGGTTATCCATTATACTCCGGTTTAACTGCCTCCACAACTATAATTAAGTACTTTTCTCTACGCCGAGGAGCAGCAAGCGATCAGGATTATTGCTTAACCGGGACCTGTCAAAATAATTTAATAGTCGTTATACTAAATTTCAGAAGGGAGTGATTAGTTCATGAATAATTACGAAGGTAGAATTGAAGAACTGGGCATCAAAATTCCCGAGCCACCAGAACCGGTAGGTTCCTATATCCCGGCGAGGAAGGCCGGAGACTTAATCTTCTGTTCCGGACAGGGTCCCAAAAAGGGCGACAAATTCGTGCACCTTGGCAAGGTCGGTTCGGACCTGACCGTGGAGGAAGGCTACGAAGCAGCCAGAGTAAGCGCCTTGAACTGCCTGGCCGAAATCAAGACTGAAATAGGTTCACTCAACAAAATCGACAAAATCGTGAAGGTTCGGGGTTTTGTCAGTAGTGCCGCCGGGTTCGGGGGACAACCTTCCGTCGTTAACGGTGCTTCTGAACTTCTTATTGAAATTTTCGGAGATAGCGGAAAGCATGCCCGAGCCGCCCTGGGAACATCCGAACTGCCCGGCAATATCCCGATCGAAGTCGAAATGATAGCAAGTATCGGCTAATCCGGAGAAAAAGTTCTTTTCGGACTTCTCGTAGTTAGTCGATTTCAAAAAAGAACAGTGGAAACAAGGGATAGTATTTATTCCAATATCCACTCCCCGGTGACTCTTTAAATAATATTAGCCTTTAATTCTCTGCCACACATTACGGTAGAGCGCAGAAATGCCGCCGGGATAAAATATCATGACTCCGATAAGGACCAAGCCGTAGATAATCAAGCGAATCTCCATAAGGGGCTGGAGATAGGTAAGAACGGGGATAAACACGAAAGCTGCGACAAGCGGACCCCAGATGCTTCCCCTGCCTCCCACGTAAGCAAGTGCCATAATCTCGATAGTCTGGCTCGTCTTCATCACGTCCGGAGTTAGTATGCCGATGTAATGCGCGTAAAAGCCTCCGAGCAACCCAGCGATGGCCGTGGAAATCGTAAAGTTTAATACCCTGTACCAGGTCGGATTGACCCCGGAAGCCTTTGCAGCTTCCTCGTCCTGTCCGATGGCCTTAAAGAACAGGCCAATCCGGGAGTTGGCAATAGCCAGAAGGGCAAAGAAGCTGAACGCGGCCATGACGAGAACTACGTAAAAATACTGGCCTCGATCCATGGTTTCGAAGAACATTGGACTCATCAATCCGAGCGGCCCCCTCGTAAAGCTGGTCCAGTTCGTAACTATGGACATCAATCCCAGGCCGGTAAACCAGGCCATAACCGCGGCAAAAATTCCGTGGAGTCTCAGGGTTAACAACCCAACCAGAAAACCAAGAAACGCCGAAAACAGCAGTCCGGCAAATATACCGATCCAGGGCGAGACCCCCAGTTTCGCCGCGAGCAGAGCCGACGTGTATCCGCCCGCTCCCCAGAACGCCGCAAACCCGAAGTTTACCACGTTGATAAACCCAACGGTAAAGTCGAAAGCCATGGCCAGAGTGCCGAACAATAGCGCCGATATCAACAGCTGAAAGACAAACTGATCTGTCATGAAAAGAGGAACGAAAGCGAGAACGAAAAGCAGGGCCAGACCGGGGTTGGCAAATTTCGAAGATTTGAACCTTCTAAGGTACTGGGTCATATCTATCTCTCCCATACTCCTTTCACGTCCGAACCAAACAATCCGCGGGGCTTGAAGAGTAAAATAATAATGATCAGAGTGAGGCTAAACAGTCTCTGCCACCCTGACCCGACGCTGTAAGCGGCAAAGGTTTCTATGAGACTAATAATCAGTGCACCCACCGGAATCGAAGCGATATTTCCAAGGCCAACCAGAATTACCACGAACCATGAGGAAAACAGGGGCATTAGACCCATGGTAGGATAAGCGGGGTTCAAGGAGAGCAAAGAGGCGCCGGCTATACTCGCCAGCATGGCGGAGAGGGCAAAGGTAAGAGTGTGAATGTTGTTTAAATCTATTCCGACTACCCTGGCTCCGGTTTCGTCCTGAGCAGTAGCCCTGATGGCTTTTCCAATTGTCGTTTTCTGGAGAAACAACCAGAAAGCCAGGACGACCACTGCCGCTATGACAACGCCGACTACCCTATCTATCGAAATCGAAATTCCCGCGACATTCAACCCACCCTGCCAGTACTGATCTATTCCCCGGTATTTAGTACCTGCAACTGCCTGGATCAAATTCTTAAGTAAAAGCGACAGCCCCACCGTTACCAGAAAGGTATTCATGATCCAGATCTTCCGCCTCTCGGATCGGAGCCTCAACGGATAGAAGAAACTCTTTTCAATTATCGCCCCCAGTATGAATCCTCCAATCGCGGCAAACAATATCGCCACCAGGGGCGGGAGGTTCAGCTCCGCAAAGGTGAAGACGGCTATGTACGCACCGATCATGTAGAGCTCACCGTGAGCGAAGTTTGGCACGTTCATTACGCCGAATATCAAAGATAACCCGGTAGCGGTAAGGGTATAGAGACCGGCCCTTACGACGGCGGACATCAAAAGACTAGCTAAAGAACCTCCTGATATCATGATCTCTCCTTACAACCAATCCTTGATTACTTCTTTCACGTCGGCGAACTCTTCCCGGGGGCCCTGAGTCTTATTTTTACCCAGCTCCAGAGCGTATATGTAATCCGAAACTTCGATAGCTTTGCGAATGTTCTGGTCCACTAAAAGAATCGTTCTCTCCTCCTCGCTCAGACTTATCAACCGATCGTACATTTCTCCGGCTAAATTCGGTGCCAACCCGGCCGTAGGCTCGTCCACGAGCAGCATCTCCGGATTGCTCATTAACGCTCTTCCGAGGTCCACCATCCGTTGCTGACCTCCCGATAGATTTCCGGCGTGCTGGTCGGACTTTTCTCTCAAAATCGGGAACCGCTCGTAATTCTCCTCTATTCGGTCCTCGACGAGCTCTTTATCACCCCTGATGGTCCAGCCCCCCAGTTGAAGGTTCTCCTGAACCGTCATCCTGTGAAATAACGTAAGCTCCTGGGGCAAATACACCAGACCCTTACTAATCGCATTGTGGGGCTCTATTCCGTTAATAGGATCTCCTTTGAAGTTTATTGTTCCGGAAGTCGCTTCGAGGAAACCGCAAATAGTTTTCAGAAGCGTGGATTTCCCGACCCCGTTGGGTCCCAGAACCGCGGTAATATCTTCTTTCTCGGCCTCCAGGCTTACCCCCTGGAGGATATTTATATCTTCGTAATAACCTACAACCAGGTCCTCCACTTTCAGCAAATCAATCACCCAGATAAGCTTCCAGTACGGTTTCGTCTTCCCTCACCCTGTCAGGAGGTCCTTCGATCAGTTTCTTCCCCTGATCGAATACGATAACTCTCTCGCAGAGCTTGAAGATGGACTCCATGTCGTGGCTAATTATTAGAAAGGTCTTACCGGCGTCGTA
>JAGXKX010000090.1 GCA_018335015.1 Candidatus Bipolaricaulota bacterium | reverse complement strand
TTCAGGAAAGGCAATTTGGATCGGATAAAAGGAAAACCCGGGCTTGACCTGATACGGGGTGAGGCTTCGTTTACCGCCCCCTACGCTCTTGAAGTATCCAAAGACGATGGAGAAAGCCAAACCGTAGAAGGAGAGAAGATCTTCATCGACACCGGGGCCAGGCCTTCGGCCCCGCCAATCAAGGGTCTCGAGGAGGTTGAATACCTGGATTCGACCTCGATCATGGAATTGGGGAAAGTACCAGATAAGTTGCTGATAATCGGTGGAGGCTACATCGGCGTTGAGTTCGGTCAGGCCTTCCGAAGATTCGGGGCAGAAGTAACTATATTCCAGCGAAGCTCTCAGCTGTTGACCCACGAGGACGAGGACGTGGCTGAGGAAGTAAGGGAAATACTGAAAGAAGACGGAATAAGCGTCGAGCTAGATAAAGAAGTCCAGGGGGTCGAAAAGGTGCCAGAAGGTGTCAGTGTTTTTACGGACGGTTCCGCCGAAGAAGTCGGAAGCCATCTCATGGTCGCGGCGGGGCGGGTGCCCAACACGGACTCGCTTGGTCTGGAGCATACCAACCTGGAGACTACCGAGAGGGGCCATATTAAAGTAAACGACAGGTTAGAGACGGACCAGGAAAACGTTTATGCCCTGGGGGACGTAAAAGGTGGTCCCGCTTTTACGCATATATCCTACGATGACTTTAGGGTCCTGCGAGACAACTTGTTTGAAGACGGCGACCGCTCCATCAAGGACCGAGAGGTACCTTACACGGTTTTTATTGATCCACAACTGGGCCGGGTCGGTCTTACGGAAGAGGAAGCCAGGGAGAAAGGTTACGAAGTCCAGGTGGTGACCATGCCTATGGATAGGGTTGCTCGCGCTCTGGAGGTGGACGAGACAAGAGGAATGATGAAAGTGGTCGTAGACGGCCAAACCGAACGGATACTGGGAGCGGCGATTCTAGGTATTGAAGGCGGTGAAATTGCTTCCGCAATTCAAATAGCGATGATGGGCGACCTTTCCTACAAAAAACTTGAGGAAGGTGTTTTTGCCCATCCGACATTAGCGGAGTCGTTGAACAACTTATTTTCCTTGCTGGAGAGTTAATCGGAACTGGTTTGAATTCGGGAGAGTTTTACTCCCGGATCAATAAACCACCCCTTTGGTCGGGGGTGGTTTAACTATCCTTTTCCCCGTCACAGAAGAGTCAAAACTTTGGTTGGAAAAATACAGGATTTGTGATTAACATCTTTATTAATAAATCGAATGAAGGAGTGCTATACTACAAATGGATCGGCCAGAATTCCCTATCGAGACCATCAGGAGACTTCCTCTTTATCTTCGGTGCTTCAACCGACTAATTGTTCTAGGAAAGGACACCATGACCTCGGAAGAACTATCAAAGTTCCTCGCGGTTAATTCCGGTCAACTCAGAAAGGATCTTTCTTACTTCGGGGATTTCGGAACTCGTGGGGTTGGTTACGACCTGAGGGAATTGATAGAAGAAATTAGGACAATCTTGAGAATGGACAAGGACTGGAATTTAGCGGTAGCCGGTATTGGTAATATCAGTCAGTCACTCCTGGACCATATTGACTTTGACCACCCTGGTTTTCGGATCGTATATGCATTCGACGAAGATGAATCCCTGATAGGCACCACGTTTCGGGGGGTAAACGTTCGTCCGCTGGATGAACTACCGTCTGTGCTGGAGGATAGTGGTATACAAATTGGAATACTGGCTGTTTCCGACGTAGATGCCAGGGTAGTAGCGGACCAGTTTGTGGATTGCGGAATCAAAGGGATTATCAATCTTACCCGGATATGCTTAAACATGTCGGATGAAATTCAGGTTGTTCAGATGGACCTATCCAGCGAACTCGGACGGCTCGTCTACCAGCTGGAAAATAACTGATATACCTCTCTTACCTAACTTACCTTTAAACCTATTAGCCTCCTAGATGAGCCTGGTATCGAATTGATTGAAGTAGTTTGATAATTAGGGTGAGGGGGGTATCTCTGCCCCAACAGCTTGTTCCTGTTATCACTTGCTCTCCCGGTTATCGTAATGTTATGTTAAGATAGCACCCCCTATCATACGGCACTATAGCTGGTATGTTGGCTCTTGATAGATTTCGCATAAATACCTTGATTTTAGTCCCCTTTTTGTTATGATTATCTTGAGAAAGCTCTCACAAGAGCAAAGGATTAAGTTAAGTTTGTGGATATCCCTATAGTCCACTGGAGGCGACTGATTTTCTCGATGAAAGATAGCTCTTCAAGAATTCCCCCCTCTGCAACTACCGGCAGCCAATCAGAACTACGCGAGATAAAAAGGTGGAGACCCGTATTTTACAAGCTGGTTTGGCTCGGGTTTTCTTATCCGGATGCACGACTTCTGGATCGATTCGACACTGAAGACTTTCTGGAAGGGATGATTGAAACTTCCAGAGCTTATGATCTTGGGGTGGAAGGAGAAATTTTAAAAAGGAATAAGGAACTTGCGGCCGGGCAGCGTAAATCCATCCTGGAGGAGATGGAAACCGAGTACGTCAGGTTATTTATAGCAGAAGTTGGGGGAGCTTTGATACAGCCCTACGGTTCGATCTACCTCGACGGAGAGGTAAGAGGACGGAGCACCAAACAAGTCGTTGAGGCATATTCACATGCGGGATTTGAAAAGTCGGAAGAATATTCCGACCTACCCGACCACTTTTCCACGGAAGTCGAGTTTATGTACAAGCTTTCACAAAAGGATGATCCTAAGTCTCTTACCCGCTTCCGCGATTTCTACGACGAATATTTTGCTCCCTGGTACGGGGAATTTGTCGAAGATGTCTGGCAAAAGACCGAATACTGGTTTTACGGTCTTCTCGCTCGGTGGGCTAACAAGGGCTTCAAGGCGGATAGGAAAGCCGTAAAGGAGATTTTGAGCAATACCGAAAGAGAATAAGGGGGTTGAAAAATGACCGATTTTAGCAGGCGCGACTTTCTCAAACTCTCGGCTGCCACTGTAGGGGCGCTTACTTTAAGTGGTGCGGGGGAGTTCGGGGAAGCCAGGGCAGGCTCAGCGCCGAGTTACTGGTGGCAGAGAGAGACAGCGACGAAATCAAGTTACTGTGATATGTGCTACTGGCACTGTGGTATAAAAGCAGAGGTTGCCGACGGGCGGGTTGCCAAGATTTACGGGGACGAAGACGATCCGCTGAGCCAGGGTAACCTCTGTCCAAGAGGCCAGGCTGGAGTCAAACAGTTATATAATCCGGACAGGCTGAAGCAGCCGTTGATCAACGTCGGAGAAAGGGGCGAGGGAGATTACAGGAAAGCAACCTGGTCCGAGGCCCTGGATTACGCTGCCGAAAAACTTTCGAAGGTTAGCGAGAAGTGGGATGGACCGGAATCGATCGCCTGGCTGAATCACTGTACGAGTGGATCCTGGTTCAGTCACATAGCTGCCGCCTGGGGAAGCCCGAACAGTGGTGGGCCGGCTCACTCATTGTGCCTCGGGTCCAGGGAGATCGCCTCCCAGTTGACATTTGGTTTGCCGGTTGGAGAACACATGCCGGTTGACTGGGAAAACACGGAGTTTATCACCTTGATCGGAAATCATATAGGCGAAAATACACATAACACTTTGATGAGAGATTTTGTCGGTGCCCTTGAGGGAGGGGCTCGGCTTGCCGTCGTCGATCCTCGCTATTCTACTCCCGCGAGCAAGTCTGATTACTGGTTGCCGATCAAACCCGGTACTGATACGGCCCTGCTTCTCTCCTGGATCAACCTTTTGGTCACGGAAGATAGATACGACCGAAGTTACGTCGAAAAATACGCTACCGGTCTCGAGGAGCTGGAAAAGCGCGTAAAGGATTACACTCCAGAGTGGGCTGCAGAGGTAACCGATCTTGATCGAGAAACCATCGAGGAAGTCGGTCGGGAGATGGCCAGATATAGGCCTCACGCGGTTGTTCCCCCAAACAGAAAAGCTTCCTGGTACGGAAACGATACCCAGAGGATGCGAGCCTTGTTCATCCTGAATACACTACTCGGTAATTATGGCAGAGAGGGAGGATTCTATTTTAGTGCTTCTCCCTGGATTCAGGATTATTCCTTCCCCTCCATGAAGCTAGAAAACACCGGGGGAGGCTGTGGTGGAGGTGGCGGCGCCCTTGGCGAAGATACGCTGCCGGAAGACGTCAGAGAAAGGGCGGATAAAAAGGGCGAGAAGTTCCTCTACGGCAGCCTGTCCGAGCCGGAGCTGATCGAAGCAATGGCTTCCGAGGACCCCTACCCGATAAAAGGGCTCGTCGTTACGGGAAACAATATATTCCATTCGGCCCCGAAAAAGGAGAGGACCAAGGAAGCCCTGAAAAACCTGGACTTTTACATGGCCGTAGACATATTGCCTCAAGAGCACGTCATGTGGGCGGACGTTGTTCTCCCGGAATCGACCTATCTTGAGCGTTACGACGACTTCTTTATCGGACACCACAAGTCCACGCCCTTCATTAGCTTTAGGGAGCCGGCGGTTGACCCCCTCTACAACACCGAGCCGGGTTGGTGGATTGCCAAGGAGCTAGGGAAGAGGCTAGGTCTGGGAGAATACTTTCCTTTTGAGGACTTCGAAGAATACCTTAACGAACGGCTGGGGCCGCTTGGCCTATCTGTAGAGGAAATGAAAGAGAAAGGTATAGTCAAACAACCGCAGCTGAGCCAGCCCTATTTGAAGGATTACGAATCTCAGGGTCAGGAACCGCCGTTCGGGACTCCGAGCGGGAAGATAGAGCTTTATTCGGAGCGTCTCGAGGAGAACGGTTTTGATCCCGTACCTACCTATGAGGGAGTGGAAGAGCCTCCTGAAAACTACTTCCGGCTACTTTACGGGCGGTCCCCCGTCCATTCCTTTTCCCGAACTCAGAATAATCCCTGGCTTTCTGAAATAGATCCGGAAAACGAGGTTTGGATTAATTCCAGCGCCGCGGAGGATCTGGGCCTCGAGGACGGGGAATACGTGATTCTGGAGAATCAGGAAGGGAAAAGGTCCAAATCGATCAGGGTTAAAAAGACGGACCGGATTAGAGAAGACTGTGTTTACATGGTGCACGGCTTTGGTCATGAAACTCCCGGAATGGAACAACAAGACGGAAAAGGTGCCAGTGATATCGAGCTTCAGAGTGATTACGAGTTGGACGAGATTTCCGGTTCGGCTGGAATGAACGTAAACTACGTCAAGATAGCTGAGAGAGGAGGTAGCGCTCAATGACCGATTACGCGATGGCGGTGGACCTGAAAAAATGTGTTGGCTGTGGCGCCTGCGCTGTAGCCTGCAAGGCCGAAAATCAGGTGCCGGACGGGGTCTTTCGCTTAACAACCCACGAAGAAGAACAGGGGACCTTTCCGGACGTGGAAACTGAATTTAGGCACGATCAATGCAGGCACTGCGATAATGCGCCCTGCGTTTCCGTCTGTCCGACGAGATCAAGTTATACGGCCGAGAGCGGTCTCGTCAGAATCGATTACTCGAAGTGTATCGGCTGTAAGGCTTGTATGGTGGCCTGCCCTTACGACGCTCGATTTATTAACCCGGAAGGCGGTTACGCCGACAAGTGTACCTACTGTTTTCACAGGGTGAAGGAAGGCAAGGACCCGGCCTGCGTTAATACGTGTCCGACGGGGGCGAGAATTTTCGGCGACCTGGATGATCCAAATAGCGAGATAAGGAAAGAACTCCGGGATAATCGGGTCTCTACTCCTAAAGAGGAAGCCGGAACTGATCCCAGGTTCTTTTACCTAAACAAGAAACTGGAGGAGGTTAAAGCCCGATGGAAATCTCGGTAGCAAACGGTCTGAAGCATATCTGGGAATGGCCGGTAGCTTTGCACTTCGTTCTCTCGGCACTGGTCGGGGGACTTGTTGGAATAGCTGGCTTTTCCAGGTTGATAAATAAAGAACGGCTGGCAAAAGTTGCAATTTATATAGCTTTTCCTGTTCTGGTAGTGGATTTACTTGTCCTCTGGCTGGATTTGAGCAGGGGCTTCCGGGCTTTCTGGCTGTTCCTCAACTTTAGAGTGACTGCCGCCATAAGCTGGGGTTCCTGGGCTCTCTTGTTGACTTCTCTCGTATGCGTTATCTACCTCGCCGACTACTTCGGATACGTAAAACTTTCTCGATGGACGGATAACGTACTCAACTGGAGCGCCATTGCTCTTTCAATCGCGATAACCACCTACACAGGGGCGATGCTTACTTCTAGTATGGCTGCTATGCCCTTGGCCAGCTCCATGCTTTTGGCTCCTCTTTTCTCCACTTCAGC